>NZ_JBTSRB010000004.1:0-125831 GCF_054637675.1 Metallibacterium sp. | reverse complement strand
TAGCGCGGACCCGACACGTCGTAGCGCCGGATCAGCTCGGCGTCGAAGCGCGGCGCCTGGGGAGCATGCGTGTTCATGACCGCAGTCTGCCCAGACCTCCCGACACGGGCCTTGATCTGGATCAGATGCGCGCGTGGTGTTCAAGCCGGTCACGCAAGTCAGTGATGCGGATGGCGGGCTCGAGTCGCCCTGTGGATACGGCCAACCCTTCCTCACTGATTCATGAATCGCGATCACTGCAGCATGGAACAAATCTCGACCGCCCACGGTCCCAGCGGCTGATCCGGGCATCACGCCCGTCCTGACCGAGGAGGTTCCCATGCGTAAGAGTCGTTTCTGGTTGCTGGCGGCAGGCGCGTGCATTCCCGCCATCGCGCTGGCGGCGCAGCCACTGCTGGTGCATTTCGACGGGCGCAACCTGCCCATGCACGAAACCACACAGGTCGAACGCACTGCCGCGGGTCCGGTTCAAGTGCGAACCTGGACCTGGCGCAGTCCACAGGGCAATGACACGATCATGGTCCAGCGCAGCAATGGCGCCACGGCGCTGCCGGCCTGGGCCCTGCAGCAGATGCGCGCCATGCAGGCGCAAATGCAGCAGATGCAAAACCTGGAAACCAGCATGGACATGCAGTGGATGACGCCGCTGCAGACGCAGACTTTGTCCGCGACGCTGGAACAGCCGCTCTGGTCCGCGCCGGCGCTGCCCGCGCATCTGCCCATCGCGGTGACCTTCGCGCAGCCGCAGGAATCGCTGCCTGCGCTCGGTCCGATGCTGCCCGTGGCCGTGGTCGTCATGCCGGCGCAGCGGGCCGCGGGCTACTGCGCGATTCGGCAAGCCGCGCGCCCCGCTCCCGCTCCCGCCGCTCCCGCGCCGGGTATCAAGGTGTGAGTGAGATTGCCGCGCCGCGCCGCACGCTGCGACGGCGCGGCAATCCCGGTGTGCAGTGGGTACGCGCGCCTCAGCCGCCAACACGCTCGATGCGCTGCTCGATGGCGCCGAAGATGCTGTGGCCGTGCGCGTCGGTGATCTCGATGCGCAGCACGTCGCCGAACTTCAGGAACGGCGTCAATGGCTTGCCGTCGCGCAGGGTTTCCACCGTGCGCTGCTCGGCCAGACAGGAGGCGCCCTTGGCGGTGTCGTGATTGGCGATGGTGCCGGAGCCGACAATGCTGCCGGCGACCAGCGGGCGCGTTCTGGCGGCGTGGGCGATGAGCTGCGCGAAGCTGAACTGCATGTCCTCGCCGCATTCGGTCGCGCCGAACCACTGGCCGTTGATCCATGTGCGCATCGGCAAGTGCAGTTTTTCGCCGTGCCACGCGGCGCCCAGTTCATCGGGCGTGACCAGCACCGGTGACAGCGCCGAGCGCGGCTTCGACTGCAAGAAGCCGAAACCCTTGGCCAACTCCGCCGGGATCAGGTTACGCAAGCTGACGTCGTTGACCAGGCCGATGAGCTGGATGTGCGCGCCCGCGGCGGTGGCGCTCACGCCCATCGGCACGTCGTCGGTCACCACGACGACCTCGGCCTCCAGGTCGATGCCCCAGTCCTCGCTGGCGACCAGCACCGCATCGCGCGGGCCGTGGAAGCCGGCGCTGGTGGCCTGATACATCAGTGGATCGCTGTAGAAACTTTCCGGCACCTCGGCACCGCGCGCCTTGCGCACGCGCTCGACGTGCGGCAGATAAGCCGAGCCGTCGACGAACTCGTAGGCGCGCGGCAGTGGCGCCGCCAGGGCGCCCATGTCCAGCGCGAACGGTTCGGCCGCTCGTCCTGCGGCCGCGGGGTTGGGGAAAGGATCGGTGCGGTCCAGACGCTCCGACAGCGCATTCAGCAATGGCGCGACGCGCTGCCAGTCATCCAACGCCGCCTGCAGCGTCGGCGCGATGCCGGTCGCGCGCACCGCGCGGACGAGATCGCGGGAGACGACGATCAGGGTGCCGTCGCGGCCGCCTTCCTTCAGTGTTCCGAGTTTCATGGTCTGCCTTTGCCGGGTCCGGGTCCACACTCGTACGGATGTGGTTGGTTGTGCCTGGATGTTTCCCTCTCCTTCCGGGAGAGGGGATGAGGGTATGCATCCTGCGTGGAGTATGCGCAGGTCCGAACCCTTCCGGCCTTGCGGCCATCCTTCGACAAGCTCAGGACAGGCTCTTCTCCCGGATGGGGAAGGATGCAAAGCAACGGTGTTTCCCCGCTCCCGGCAGGAGGGCTAATGCACCGCGGCGCGCCGAGTTCAACGCCGCGCGGGATCGAAGTGTTTGGACAGCTCCTGCCAGCAGCGCCAGTAGTCGGCCTGCAGTTCGGGCAGCGCCAGCGCCTGCGCGGTGGGCCGCACCACCGCCCACGTCTCGAACATGAAGGCCATGGTCTCGGTGAGGTGCTGCGGCTGGGTGGTGTCGAGCGCCACCGCCCTGGCATGACTGGCGGCATCGGGGCCGTGTCCGCTCATGCAATTGTGCAGGCTGGCGCCGCCGGGCGCGAAACCGCCCCTGGCGCCGCCGGCCTTGGCGTCGTATTCGCCGGCGATCAGGCCCATGAACTCGCTGGCGACGTTGCGGTGGAACCACGGCGGCCTGAACGTGTGCTCGGCCACCAGCCAGCGCGGCGGGAAGATGGCGAAGTCCATGTTGGCGGTACCCGGCGTGTCGCCGGGCGCGGTCAGCACGGTGAAGATCGACGGGTCGGGATGGTCGTAGCTGATCGAGCCGATGGTGTTGAAGCGCGCGAGGTCGTATTTGCAGGGCACGTCGTTGCCGTGCCAGGCGACCACATCCAGCGGCGAGTGGTCGATGGCCGCCTGCCACAGGCGGCCCTGGAATTTGGCGATCAGCGCGAAGTCGCCCTCGATGTCCTCATACGCCGCGACCGGCGCCAGGAAATCGCGCGCGTTGGCCAGCGCGTTGGCGCCGATCGGGCCGAGTTCGGGCAGGCGCATGGGCGCGCCGAAATTTTCGGCGATGTAGCCGCTTGCCATGTCGCCCAGCAATTCGACGCGAAAACGCAGGCCGCGCGGGATCAGCGCGATTTCTAGCGGCGCCACATCCAGCACACCCAGCTCGGTGGCGATGCGCAGACGGCCTTGCTGCGGCACGATCAGCAACTCGGCGTCGGCGTTGTAAAAATAGCGCCCGTGCATGGCGCGGTTGCAGGCGTAGAGATGGATCGCGATGCCTGTTTGCGCCGCCGCGCCGCCATTGCCGGCCAGGGTGAACAGGCCGTCGATGAAATCAGTGGGCGCGGACGGCAGCGGGTACGGATCCCAGCGTAACTGGTTGGGCGTGGCCGGCATTTCGTCGAAACGATTGTGCAGGCGTCCCTCCGGCAGCAGCGCGAACGGCGCGTGCATCGCCGCGGGGCGGATGCGGTACATCCAGGTGCGCCGATTGAGGTGCCGCGGCGCGGTGAACGCGGTGCCGGAAAACTGCTCGGCGTAGAGGCCATGCGGCACCTGCTGCGGCGAGTTCTGTCCAATCGGCAGCGCGCCGGGCAGTGCCTCGCTGGCGAACTCGTTGCCGAAGCCGGATTGGTAGTTCATGCGTCGGTATCCCGTGTTTGTTGACGCGCGCTTGCCCTCTCTCCGTTCGTGCTGAGCGTAGCTCGCGCAGCGAGCGGAGTCGAAGCACTTTTCTGCAGACGTTGTCGCCTGTGTTCGCCTCTGGCCAGAGCACTCACAGCGCCCCAGTCCGCGGCCATGTAGGCCAGCTTCTTGGCCCGACTCCAGCCTTTGAGCTTGCGTTCCATCGTGAGAGCCTCGTAGCGCGTTTCGAACGCCTCCGCATGGATCAGTTTCACTGGCTGCCGGGCTGCGGTATACGCCCCACCCCGGCCTTGTCCATGCTGTTCCAGTCGCCGGTTCAGATCATCCGTGTGCCCGATGTAGAGGCTGCCATCGGCGCATTCGAGGATGTAGAGCGTGAAGTCCATTTCGCCTCCGGGGGGCCCGCCCTTCGACTTCGCCGCTTCGCGGCTACGCTCAGGGCGAACGGTGATTGCTGCCACTCTGCGCGAACGGTGATTGCTACCACTCCGAACGGAGATTGCTATCGCCGAGGCCGAAGAGTGAATGCCATTGATCAAAGCGAACGGTGATTGCGAACGGTCATCCGCGGATCGATCTTCCTGATCGTCGCCCGCGCTCCTCGCAGACTGAAGAGCAGGGGCCAGCATCACTCACAGCACCCCGCGGCGCACCTGGTCGCGCTCGATCGACTCGAACAGCGCCTGGAAATTGCCTTCGCCGAAACCGAGGTTGCCCTTGCGCTGGATGATCTCGAAGAAAATCGGGCCGACGCAGTTTTGCGTGAAGATCTGCAGCAGCAGCTTTTGCCGGGTCTCGGCATCGGCGTCGATGAGGATCTTGTTGCGCGCCATGCGTGCCACGTCCTCGTGGTGGCCGGGAATGCGCTTGTCGATGACTTCGTAATAAGCGTCGGGCGTGTCCAGAAATTCGACGCCGGCGGCGCGCATGGCCTCGACCGTGGCGTGGATGTCATCGGTGAAGCAGGCGATGTGCTGGATGCCTTCGCCCTTGTACTCGTCGATGTATTCGTTGATCTGGCTCTTCGGATCGGACGACTCGTTGAGCGGAATGCGCACCATGCCGTCGGGCGCGGTCATGGCCTTGGACACCAGCCCGGTCTTGGCGCCCTTGATGTCGAAGTAGCGGATCTCGCGGAAGTTGAACAGCCGCTCGTAATAGCGCGACCACTGCTCCATGTGGCCGAAGTGCAGGTTGTGGGTGAGGTGGTCGATGAAGGTCAGCCCGAATCCTTTCGGATTGCGCGCGACACTGGGCAGATACTCGAATTCGGCATCGTAGGCGCCGCCCTTGGCGCCGTAGCGATCGACCAGATACAGCATGCAGCCACCGATGCCCTTGATCACCGGCGCATCCACGGACTTGGTGCTTTCCAGCGCGCCGATGGTCTCGGCGCCGTTGCCCAGCGCCTGCTCGCGCACCCAGCGCGCGGGCTTGCTGAAGCGGATGGCGAAGCCGGCCGCGCAAGGGCCGTGCTGGCGCGCGAACTCCATGGCGAAGGAGCCGGGCTCCTCGTTGACCAGGAAGTTGCAGTCGCTCTGTCGGTACAGCGTCACGCGCTTGCCGCGATGGCGCGCCACGGCCGTGAAACCCAGACGCGGGAACAGCGCGTGCAGCAAGCCGGGATCGGGCGCGGCGAACTCGACGAACTCGAAACCATCGACCCCCATGGGGTTCTCGAACTGCACCGGCCGCATGCCGATGTTGGGTTGCGCGCTCATGGCGGTCTCCAGTTGTGCGCGGCGCTTGCGCCGCCGGTTCCGGCAGTATAGTTTCACTTGCAACCATTTGCAGGATGCGGCGCACCATGCCCGATCGCGCTCCGCTGGAGCTGGAACGTTTTCTGCCGTACCGGCTGTCGATCCTCAGCAACACGGTCAGTCAGGCGATCGCGCGCGAGTACCAGGCGCGGTTTGATCTGGGCGTGACCGAGTGGCGCGTGATCGCGGTGCTGGCGCGCTATGACGGCGCGGGTTTGTCGGCGCGCGAACTGGCCGGGCGCACCGCCATGGACAAGGTCGCGGTGAGCCGCGCGCTGGCGCGGCTGGCGGCGGCCGGACGCGTGCTGCGGCGCACCCACCGCGGCGACAAGCGGCGCTCGGTGTTGCGCCTCTCGGCCAGGGGCTGGGCCATCCACGATGTCGTCGCGCCGCGCGCCCGCGCCCACGAACGCGAGTTGCTGGCGCGTCTCGATGTCGGCGAGCGCGAATGTCTCGAACGCATCCTCGACAAGCTGCTGGGCGCCGTTCCGGCAGCGTAGTCCGCGGCGACCGGCAAACCACCGGCTTCCGCGCGCGCTTCGGCTCCCACTGTCGCAGCACCGAGCCGAATGCGAGGATAGCGCTCCGTTCCTCCAGCCACGACGCATGCAACCCACCCCCGTCGCGCCACCGGCGCACCATTCGTCCTGGCTGCGCGTGCTGCGCTGGCTGCTGCCGCTGGCGCTGCTCGCGATCACCTTCGTGCTGGCCGGGCGCGAGCTGTCGGCGTTCGATCTGCGCAGCCTGCAGCGCACGCTGATCGCGATCCCCACGCTGTATGCCGCGGGCGTGGCGATTTTCGCGCTGGTGGCGGTGGCGTATACCGGGCTGATCGACCTCGCCATCGCGCGCTGGCTGAAGTTTCCCATCGCCACCCTGCCGCTGCTGCGGCTGTCGTTCGTGGCCAATGCGCTGGCCAACACGCTCAATCTCTCCGGCGCGGTGGGCTCGGGTGTGCGCCTGCTCGGGCTGAAAGGCCACGGCATCACCCTGCGCAATGGCGCCGCGTTGGTCGGCCTGCAGATCCTGTCGCTGCCACTGGGTTTGTCGGTGCTGGTGATCGGCGCGCTGGCCAGCGGCCACCTGCCGGCCACGCCCAACCACGCCAGCCGCGTGCTGGCGCTGCTGGTGCTGCTGGCCGCGGCGCTTTATCTGCCGCTGTATTTCGTGCTCACCGGGCGCCGCAAGTTGATGGGCTGGCTGCCCGAGGAACAAGGCGTGCCGCCGCTGGCGCTGCGCGCGCATCTGGCGCTGCTGTCGTTGATCGACTGGGCGCTGGCGGCGGCCACGCTGTGGCTGTGCCTGTATCTGGCCGGCGCGCAGGTGTCACCGCTGGAACTGCTGGCCGCGTTCGGCGCGGCGGCGACGCTGGGCCTGGTGAGCATGATCCCCGGCGGGCTCGGCGTGTTCGATGGCCTGCTGCTGCTGGCGCTGAGCGCGGCCGGCGTGCCGGTGGGCGCCGCCGGCGCCGGGCTGTTCCTGTTCCGCGTGGTGTATTACCTGCTGCCGATGCTGCTGGCGCTGTGGCTGGGCGCGGGCATGCTGGCGCAACGCATGCCGGCGCTGACGCGCCTGCGCGAGCGCATGGCCGCGCATCCGCTGATCGAGCTGCTGGTGGTGCCGGCGGGGTACCTGGCCAACTTCGGCATCCGCGTGCTGGCGTTGTTGACCTTCGGCGCCGGCGTGCTGTTGCTGATCTCGGCGGCGCTGCCGAGTCTGCACCAGCGCTTCTTGCATGCCGCGGGATTCATCAGCATGCCGGTGCTGGAAGGCTCGCACTGGCTGAGCATCGTCATCGGCGTGCTGCTGCTGGGGCTGGCACGCGGCATCGACGGGCGCCTGCGCGTGGCCTATCGCGCGGTGCAGTGGCTGCTGTGGCTGGCCGCGCTGCTGGTGCTGCTCAAGGGTCTGCACTGGGGCGAGGCGCTGTTTCTGCTGGCGGTCTCCTTGCTGCTGCGCGCGCGGCGCCAGGACTTCAGCCAGCGCGCGGTGAACATGGCCTCCGGGGTCAGCCTCGGCTGGCTGCTGGGGCTGTTACTGGTGGTCGCGGTGTTCTTCGCCGTGGGCGTGGCCGACATCCTCGGTCAGGACAGTTTCGATCTGCTCGCCACCGGCGCCTACGCGCACGCCTCGCGCCTCGCGCGCGGGCTGGGGGCGGCGCTGCTGGGGCTGGCGTTGTATCTGGCTTGGCATGCGTTCGCGATACGCCGCCCCAAGTTGCCGCTGCCGGACCATGCGGAACTGGAACGCGTGCGCGAGTTTTACGCGCAGCACGGCGGCGGCGCCTTCGCGCACCTCAGCTTCATGGCCGACAAGCACCTGTTTTGGGGCGCCGGGCATCGCACCCTGATCGCCTACGGCAGCGTGCGCGATCGCCTGATCGCGCTGGGCGCACCCAGCGGCGATCCCGCCGCGCAGGCGCAGGCGATCCTCGACTTCCGCCGCTACGCCGACAGCCAGGGCTGCGCGCCGGTGTTCTACGAGGTACTGGAGCCGGATCTGGCGCGCTTCCACGATCTCGGCTTCGACTTGTTCAAGCTGGGCGAGCTGGCGCTGATTCCGCTGGCCGAGTTCTCGCTCACCGGCAAGCGCTGGGAGGATCTGCGCCAAGCCGTCAACCGCGCCGCGCGCGAGAAGCTGAGTTTCCGCATGGCCGTGGCACCGTTCGACAGCGCGCTGCTGGCGGCGCTGGAGCAGGTCTCGGATGCATGGCTGGCGGACAAGGGCGCCGCCGAGAAGGGCTACTCGCTAGGGCGTTTCGATCCCGCGTATCTGGCGTGGGGACCGCTGGCGCTGGTGTATCGCGAAGACGAACTGATCGCCTTCGCCAACCTGCTGCCAGGCTACGGCACGCAGGGCTACAGCGGCATCGACCTGATGCGCCACCTGCCCGATGCGCCGCGCGGCAGCATGGATTTCCTGTTCGCCAACGTGCTGGGCTGGGCCAAGGAGCAAGGCCACGCATGGTTCAGCCTGGGCATGGCGCCGCTGTCGAATGTCGGTACCACGCCCTACGCGCGCCTCAACGAGCGCCTCGCCGCGCTGGCCTTCCGCCACGGCAACCGCTTCTACAACTATCAGGGCGTGCGCCGCTACAAGGAAAAATTCCGCCCCGAGTGGGTCGGCGCGTACCTAGCCTACCCGCGCGGCCTGTGGGTACCGGCGCTGCTCACCGACATCGCCGCGCTGGTCGCCGGCGGCTACCGGCGCATGCTGCTGTCTTGAGCCGTGCCCACGGCCGCGCATGGATCAACGCGGCAGCGCCTGCAGGATCACTTGGCCGAGACGATCGTAATCACCCTCGTAATGGTGCCCGCCGGGCAGCGTGACCAGTTTGGCCATGCCGCGCCTGGCGAGACTGTCGCAATAGGTATCGTGGCCCTCGGCTTGGCCGGAGAGGCAGATCACCGGGATCCTGGTGCGCGCAATCTCCGGGTCCAGCGGCACGTTGTACTGGTGCTTGGTGGTGGTGAACCAGTCGCCGATGTGGATATCAAACCATCCCTCGGGATCGGGCGAGATCAGCACCTCGGCACCAACGTGCTGCTTCAGCTCCGGCGGCAGCAGGTTGTACACCACCGGCACCACGCCGGCGCCGAACGAGTAACCCATCAGCGTATAGCGCGCGTCCGGGTAGCGCGCGGTGTAGGCGGCAAGGATGCGCGCCAGCGCCTGCGCGGTCTGCTGCGGGGTTTTCTTGTGCCAGAAATACTCCAGCGAGCTGAGCCCGACCACGCGCACGCCATGCGCGGACAGCACCTTGGCCACGCCTTTGTCGAGCCCCGCCCAACCGCCGTCGCCGCTGAACATGATCACCACGCGGCCATCGGGCGTGCCCTTGGGCGCGATCTCGGTGAGCGGCAAGTCCTCCAGCTTGTCAGCGAAGGCGCCGGCGCTGAGTACCGGCTTGCGCACCAGCGCATCCAGCGCCGCCGCCAGCGCCGCGCCGTCGGCCGGCGCGCGCTGCGCGCGCCCAAATGCCACGGGTGGGCCGATTTCGTTCTTGCCGGGGCTGCCCGCGGCCAGCCACGGCAGCGGCAGCGGCGTCACCGGCGCGAAACCGAAGACCTTGCCCTGCGTCACGGTGGCATTGCCGGCATCGCCTTTGCAAAACGCGTGCGGCAGGGTGAACTGCCCGTCCCAGCCCAGCGTGGCCATGCCGGCGAAGGTGCCCGAGGGCGCCTGCACGCCCAGCGCATAGGTGAAATCGGCGCCGCCGTCGAAACCGACGATGAACGGGCGCAGGTAGGTGGGCAGGTGCAGGGTTTTCTGCATCCAGTGCGACAACTCCTCGACGTGTCCGGCCGGGTAGCTGCACTTGCCCTTGAGCACTTCCAGCGTTTTCAGATAGCGCGGCAAATCGACGCCGATCACCAGGCTGCCGGCCTGCTGCAGGCCGGTGGCATAGCGCGCTTCGTTGGCGCCCCAGCCCGTGGCGCGCGAAAACACGATCACCGCGCGCTGCGGAATGCCGGTGGGTTGGTACACACGCACCAGCCCGAACAGCCCGTAGTCGATCAGGTGCGCGCCGTAAGTGGCGTCGGCGATCGGCGGCGGCGCGGCGTGCGCGCGTGGGATGACCGCGACGCCAGCCAGCGACAGCGACAGGACAGCGGGCAACAGGACGGAGCGAAGCTTGCGCATGATTCAGACTCGGAGGGTGGGAGTGGGGGAGTGGGGCGGATGCGCGGAGGCCAAGGCGTCTTCCAGCACATCAGGATCCTTGGGCAGGGCCGCGGTCAGCACCTCGGCGCCCGTCGCGGTGACCACGACATCATCCTCGATGCGGATGCCGGTGCCGCGATAACGCGGCGGGGCCGCGCGTTCATCCGGCGCCACGTACACCCCGGGTTCGACCGTGAGCACCATGCCGGGTTCCAGCAAGCGCGGCTCACCGTGGATGCGGTAGTCGCCGGCGTCGTGTACATCCAGACCCAACCAATGCCCGGTCTTGTGCGGGAAATAGCGCCGGTAGCTGCCGCTGGCCAGCGCTTGCGCCGGCGTACCCTTGAGCAGGCCCAGCGCGCACAGGCCTTCGATGAGCACGTCGCGCGCGGCCTGATGAAAAGCCTCCCAGCCCTGCCCGGGGCGAATCACGGCCAACGCCGCGCGCTGCGCGTCCAGCACCAGTTGATACAGAGCGCGCTGCGCCGGGTTGAAACGCCCGTTCACCGGCAGCGTGCGGGTGATGTCCGAGGCATAGCCCTGCCACTCGGCACCGGCATCCAGCAGCAGCAAGTCGCCGTCACGCAGCGGCGCGTCATTGCGCGCGTAGTGCAGCACGCAGGCATTGCGCCCGCCGGCGACGATCGGCGGATAGCTGGGCAGCGCGCCGGCGCGGCGCAGCGCGTGCACGAAATCGGCCTCGATGGCGAACTCGGGCACGCCCGGCGCCAGCGCCGCCCACGCGACGCGGTGCGCATCCATGCCGATGCTGGCGGCGTGGCGCAGCAAGCCCAGCTCGGCCGGCGATTTGAACAGGCGCAGCTCGTGCAGCAGATGCCCCAGCGCCAGCATTTCCTGCGGCGCCTGCGCCACGCCCTGGGTAGCGCGCAGGCGCCGCAGCCAGGCCAGCAGTTGCGCGTCGAACGCGGCCTCGCGGCCGAAGTGGCAGTACAGCCGCGCGCGGCCTTCGAGCATGCCGGGCAGGATGTCGTCGATGTCGGCGAAGGGAAACGCGTCGTCGAGGCCCAGCTCGCGCACCGCGCCCTCCGGGCCGCGCCACGCGCCGTCCCAGCGCTCCTGCGCGGGCTCGCGCTCGCGGCAGAACAGCACGCTCTGCCCGGCACGGCGACCAGGCAGCAGCGCCAGCACCGCGGCGGGCTCGTCGAATCCGCTGAGGTACAGGAAATCGGAATCCTGACGGTATGGCCACGTGGTGTCGCCATTGCGCAAGCGCGGCGGCGCGGCGGCCAGCAGGATGGCGGCATCGGCGCCGGCCATGCGCATCAGCTCGCGACGCCGGCGCGCGTATTCGCGCACGCCGATCGGGCGCGCGGCGCTCATGCCCCGGCGCGATCCACGTCGACGCCCAGCTCGACGTGCACCAGCATCACACCGATGCGCACGAACTCGACCAGTTCGGTGAGTGCTTCCAGATCGCCGGCATCGGCGTCCAGCGCCACCGGGCCGGCGGCAAGCGCGGCGAAGGCGTGCAGCACTTCGTCGACTTCCGCGGGCAGGCGCCGACCCGCGCCGACGCCGGCCAGGCCCAATCCTTCGAGAAATCCGCGGCAGAAGTCCACCAGCGCCTCGGCCTGATCCGGCAGCGGCTGCTCGGCGTCGGGCAGCAGCGGCACATAGCCCAGCTCTGGATCGGCCAGCGTCTTCTGCGTGCCGGCCAGACAGGCGCGTGCCGCGGCACGCAGCGCATCCGCCGCGCTCACGGCAACATCCTCCAATAGCGCGTCCAGCTCGCGCAGGGCTGGCTCCGGCGCCAGCGCGCAGGCCAGTGCGGTGATGCTGCCATGCAACTCGCTGGCGCTTGCGGGCGCGCGCGCGGCGCTCAAGGCTTGGCTCAATGCGAGGTAATCGGGGGCGGTGGTCATGCGGGTGCGACATCCACGGGGCGGTGCAGACGCGCCATGGCGTGGCGCGTTGATCAGCCTAGCCGCTTGCCCGGGGATTGCCTACACTCGGCGCATCGGGGGAGATCGGATCGTCATGCCGGCAGGTTCCACGCGCACCTTGCACGCTCTGGCTCTCATGCTGGGGTTGGGTGTGTTGCTGCTGACGCCGCGTGGTCACACGCAAGCAGCGGTACCGGTGCGTCACACGGTGGCGATCGCGCACTACTACTTTGAGCATATCGGCGCCAACGACGGCCTGCAGCAATCGGGCATCAGCAGTATCTACCAGGATGCCGAAGGCTTCATCTGGATTGCCACGCCCTCGGACCTGTACCGCTTCGACGGCCACCGCCTGCTGGCCTTTCCCGATTTCATGCGCCAGCGCGGCAGCAGCCCCGCGGCGATCACCGACATCGCCGGCGCCGGCGCCGGGCGGCTGTGGCTCTCCACGGCCGCTCTCACGCGCGATGCGGGCGGACCCAATATCATACTGTTCGATCCCACGCGTGGCCCGCAACCGTTGCCACCCGGACTGCTGGCGCCCGGCCCGGGGGCATCGCTGCTCGGGCTGCCCAACGCGCGCCTGCTGATGTCCGGCCCCGCCGGCGTGAGCTTGTGGGACGCCGGTCCGTCACGCCTGCACACGCTGTGGCAAGCGCCAGCGCAGAGCGAAGGCAGTCATGCGCTGACCCTGTGCGGCAAGAACACCGCCTATGCGCTGGCCGATGGCAATTTGCTGCGTGTGAATCTGGCGCAGCCAGCGGCGGTCGCGCTGGCATTGCCCGACAATGCCAGTGGCAGCGGACAAGCCCTGCTGTGCACGCATCATGGCCGGCTGCTGCTGGGCACCAAGGCGGGCCTGTTCGCGCAGACTTCCGCCGGTGGCTGGTCGCGCCTGTGGCCCGAGGCGGGCGCAGCGGTCGCGGGCGTGGCAGCGCTGGCCGAGGATGCTAGCGGCGCGCTGTGGATCGCGCCAGATTCCGGCGGCCTGCTGCGCCTTGCCGGAGACCAGATCCAGCGCGTGCCATCACGCCACGGCGTGAGCGGCGACCTGCCCCCGGGCGCGCTGCGCCAGTTGCTGGTCAGCCGCGACGACACGCTGTGGGCCATCGCCGGTGCGGCGGGTGTGGTCTATACCGATCCGCGCGGCACGCGTTTTCAGTCGGTCACCGTGCCCGATCGCAACGACCCCGAGGATCGCGCCAACTTCATCCGTGCACTGGCCCCGGACGGTGACAGCAGCGTGTGGGTGGGCTCGCACGCCGGGCTGATGCTGTACGACGCGCGCACGCAAACATTGAACGATTACACCGCGCTGCTGCTGCCGGCGCTGGCGGCCGAAGCGCCGCGACCGCCGCAGCCAGGAGCGCCCGCGGTAGATGGGCTGGCCGTGGAGGGCATCGTGCGCGAGCCAGCCAGCGGCCTGCTGTGGTTGGCGACCAGCGCCGGACTGTTGCGGTTCGATCCGGCCACCGGCGTGGCGCAGCCCGCCTACCCCAGCGACCCCGACAATCCGGTGCCGGGGCAGTGGCTGTATACGGTCTGGCAGGCGCCCGACGGCACGCTATGGCTGGCCGGAGCGGTGCGCGGCGTGGCGCGCTGGCGCCCCGGCATGGCTACACCGCAGTGGCTGCCCGCGCCGCCGGGCAGCGCGCAGTTTCCGCATGCAATGGGCTTCGCCGCGGCCGGCAACAACGCGGTGTGGATCGCCACCAACGGTGATCTGCTGCTATGGCGACACGGCCAGTTGCGCGCATTCCGCCATCAGCCCGGACAGGCCGACAGCCTCGGCAATGACGAGGTGATCAGCCTGACGCGCAGCGCCGACGGCACGCTGTGGGTGGGTACCGGCGACGGCCTTGACCGCCTGCTCAACATCGGCGGCGGGCAGGCGCGCTTCCAGCACTATGGCCTGCGCCAGGGCCTGCCGGACAGCGTCATCTACTGCCTGGTCGAGCAGCCGCGTGGCACGCTGTGGATCGGCACCAACCTCGGCATCGCCGCGCTGGATACCGTCAACGGCCGTATCGTGCGCTATGGCCAGCGCGACGGCATCAACGGCATGGAGTCCAACGCCGGCACCTGCACGCGCCTGAAGGACGGCAGCATCGCCTTCGGTGGCCCCGAAGGCTTCGTCATCGGCGCGGCCTCGCGCAAGCCGTCCGATCCGCCCCACACCGTGCAACTGACCGCACTGCGCATCGGCGATGAGGGCGAGCGCGTGCCGCCGCGCGACGGCAGCCTGCACGTGGCGCTGGGCCAACCGGTGCGCATTCAATTCGCCAGTCTCGACTATCGCCACCCCGCGGCGGGCCTGTACCGCTATCGCTTGCTCGGCCGTGGTACACGCTGGAGCGCGCCGGCGCCGACGCACGGGGTGTCCTATGTCGATCTCGACGCCGGCCGTTACACCTTCGAGGTCGCCGCCAGCACCAGCACCATGACCTCGCCGCCGGCGCGTCTGGCCATCATCGTCGTGCCGCCGTGGTGGGACAGCCCGGCCATGCGCGCGCTGTATGCGTTGCTGGCCGGTGGTGTGGTGCTGTTGCTGATCGGGATGACCTGGAGCCGACGCCGTACCGAGCGCCGCTATCGACTGGACAGCGCCGCGCGCGAGGAGCGCCTGAAGCTGGCCCTATGGGGCTCTGGCGATGCGCTGTGGGAACTGGATTTGCAGCGTGGCGTACTGCGCCGCATGGGCGACCTGCACTTGCTGGGCGGGCCGCGCGAGGATGTGCTCACCATCGAAGACTGGCGCCGCTACGCGGTGCATCCCGACGATCTGCCGCATCTGGAGCAGACCCTCGCCGAGCACCTCGCCGGACACACGCCGTTCTACGAATCCGAGCATCGCCTGCGCGGCGCCGATGGTCAGTGGATCTGGATTCGCGCGCGCGGCAAAGTCAGCGAATCCGACGCCGAGGGCCGGCCGCTGCGCGTGATCGGCACCTCGCGCGACATCAGCACCGAGCTGGCGCGCGAGCGCGAGCGCTCGATCGCGGATCTGGTGGTGCGCTCCATGGGTGAGGCGGTCGCGGTCACCGACGCGCGGATGCGCTTCGTCGCCGTCAACCCGGCGTTCACGCGCATGACCGGATACACCGGGCAGGATATTCTCGGGCAATCCTCCAGCCTGCTCGACAGCCCGGACCAGCCCGAGGCGTTTGTGCAGGTACACGCCAAACTCGAAAGCAGCGGCCACTTCAGCGGCGAGCTGTGGCAGCGCAAGCGCGATGGCGAACCCATCCTGTGCCGCATCGAAATCAACGAGATCCGCGACGGCCATGGTCAGCGCACGCACTTTGTCGCCGTGCTCACTGATGTCACCGCGCGCCGCCGCGCCGAGCAGGAACTGCATTACCTCGCCAACTACGACCCGCTGACCGGCCTGCCCAACCGCACCCTGCTCACCGAGCGCCTCGGCGATGCCATTCTGCGCGCGCGTCAGATGGGACGTCTGGTGGCGGTGCTGTTCGTCGATCTGGACCGCTTCAAGCACGTCAATGACGCGCACGGCCACAGCGTCGGCGACCGCGTGCTGCAGGCGGCCGGGCGCCGCCTGCGCGCGGTGGTGCGCGACGATGACACCGTTGCGCGCCTCGGCGGCGACGAGTTCACCGTGGTGCTGGAGCGCGTGGCGCAAACCCGTGATGCCGAGGACATCGCGCAAAAACTGCTGGAGGTATTCGCCGAACCGATGGACCTCGGCGAGGGGCGCGAGGCACAGATTTCGCTCTCGATCGGCATCGCGCTCTACCCCACGCACGGCCAGGCGCCCACTGATCTGCTCAAGTACGCCGACATCGCCATGTACCGCGCCAAGGAACGCGGCCGCAATACGTACGCCGTGTACACCGAGGCGCTGGACACCGAGGTGCGCCAACGCGCCGATCTGATCGCGGCGCTGCAACGCGCGCTCAAGCGCGAGGAACTGCACCTGGTATACCAGCCCAAGCTGAGCCTGGCCGAGAATCGCATCACCGGCGTCGAGGCGCTGCTGCGCTGGCACAGCGAGGAGTTTGGCAGCATCCCGCCCTCGCTGTTCATTCCGCTGGCCGAGGAAATCGGCCTGATCAGCACGCTCGGCGAGTTCGTGATCGAGCGCGCTTGCGCAGAACTGGCCGCATGGTGCGCAGCCGGACTCACGGACGTGACCATGGCGGTCAACCTGTCCGCGGCGCAGCTCGCGCGCGGTGACATCAGCAATTATCTGTTCGAGACGCTGGCGCGCCACGCCATCGCCCCCGAGCTGCTGGAGCTGGAACTGACCGAGAGCATGCTGATGCGGGATCCGGAGCGCGCGCGCGCCATTCTGGAGGCCATCAACAACGTCGGCGTCACCCTCGCCATCGACGACTTCGGCACCGGCTATTCGTCGCTGGCCTACCTGCAGCGCCTGCCGCTGGACACCCTCAAGATCGACCAGACCTTCGTCGCCAAACTCACTCTGAGCGTCGACGACGAAACCATCCTCAGCACCATCGTGCTGATGGCACACGCGCTGGGACTGAACGTGGTGGCCGAAGGCGTGGAAACGCCCGAGCAGCTCGAATACCTGCGCGAGAAGGATTGCGACGAAGTGCAGGGTTATCTGCTCGCGCAACCGATGCCCGGACCGGCGTGCCTGGCGTTCATCCAGCAACACCGCGCGCAGCGCGCGGCGCAACGCAACTGAGCGTCCCATCCACGTACGGTCAACCTGCTAAAGTTGCGCCATGCCGCCCGCCGATCCGATCCGCGCCGAACTGGAAACCCTGCACGCGCTGGTCGAGCGTGCGCTGCAACAGCAGCACCGCCTGGCGGATGAAAACCGCAGCCTGCGCCACAGCCAGGAACAGCTCGCCACGGATCGCGCCAGTCTGGTGGCGCGCAACGATACGGCGCGCACGCGCATTGAAGCGATGATCCAGCGCCTGCGCGCGCTGGAGCAGCCACCGCAGGCGTGAATCGATGAGCACTGTCCCGGTCACCGTCCGCCTGCTCGACCGCGAGTTTCTGGTCAGCTGCACCGAGGAAGAACGCACCGGCCTCGCTGCCGCGGCCAACCTGCTTGATCAGAAAATGCGCGAACTGCGTGGCGCGACCCGTACCGTCGGTTTTGATCGCATCGCGGTGCTCGCGGCACTGAGCCTGACCCACGACCTGGTGCAGTTACGCGAGCGCCACGCCGAGCGCGAGCGCGAGCTGGCGCACAGCCTCGGGCTGCTGCGGCGCAAGCTGGAAGCGGCGCTGCCGGATAGCTGAGTACGCCTCGCGAAAACGCCCAATATCTGTCGGCACTGCTAGAATCCCGGGTGCGTTCCCTGCGGTGTCCGACAGCACGCTATTAGCATTTGCCTTGCTCCTGTTGAACGACCCCGGGTCGGTAAAATGGCTTCCCCATGTGCATGTCCGCCACGCGCGGAAAGCCTGAACGGTCGCCTGAGCCCTCCCACCTGATCCCTGGGATCAAGGTCGCCTGGCGTGCACCGGCATCGCGGAGAACGCACCCTTGCCTTTCATGCCACCCGAAAACCTCGACGCGCGCCGAACCTTGCGCCACCTCATGCGCGCACGCCGTGCCGCGCTGCCCGCGCGCCAACGCCTGGATGCTGGCAATGCGCTCGCGCAACAGCTCGCGTTGTTGCCGATCATGGAATCCGCGCAAACACTGGCCGGTTATTTTGCCTGTACCGGCGAGTTGCCGCTGCACGAGGTGCCCGGGCTGTGTCGCGCGCGCGATCTCGACTACCTGCTGCCGGTGCTGGGACGTGGCCGCGGCCTACGCTTTGCGCGCTGGCAGACCGGCGCCAGCCTGCTGAGCAACCGCTACGGCATCCCCGAGCCCGATGTCGCAGAGGCCGAACTGCTGGCACCCGAGCACCTTGATATCGTGCTGGTGCCGCTGCTCGCTTTCGAGCGCGGCGGCACGCGCCTCGGCAGCGGTGGCGGCTTTTACGATGCCAGTTTTGCCATGCTGCAGCGCGTGCGGCGACCGGCGCGTCCGTGGCTGTGCGGTGTGGCTTATGCTTTCCAGGAAGTCGACAGCGCTCATCCGGCCCTGCAGGCGCAGCCTTGGGACGTGCGCCTCGATGCCGTGCTGACCGATCGCGAAACCATCCTCTGTGCGCAGGATCCGGCATGCACTACTGGCTGATGAAATCCGAACCCGAGACGTTCTCGATCGACGATCTCGCGCGCAAAGGCAGCGAGCCCTGGGACGGCGTGCGCAATTATCAGGCACGCAACTTCATGCGCGATGGCATGCGCGTCGGCGACGGCGTGCTGTTCTACCACTCCAACTGCGCCGTGCCCGGCGTGGCCGGGCTGGCCGAGGTCGCCAGCACCGCCTATCCCGATCCCAGCCAGTTCCAGCCGCGCAATCCACACTATGACCCCGACAGCCCGCGCGATGCGCCGCGCTGGTGGCTGGTGGACGTGCGCTTCGTGCGCAAGCTTGACCGGGTGATCGCGCTGGACACCTTGAAGACCGACGCGCGTCTGGGCGATTTCGCGCTCACCCGCCGCGGCAACCGCCTGTCGGTGCTGCCGGTCAGCGCCGCGCAATGGCGCGTCATCCTCAGCCACGATAAGGACCCCGCATGAATACTGCCGCCACCGATCCCAACGCAGGCAAGCGCGCCGCCGCCGAGGCCGCGCTCAAGGAGGTGCAGGACGACAGCGTCGTCGGCGTCGGCACCGGCTCGACGGTGCGCTTTTTCATCGCGGGCCTGGCACGCATGCGCGCGCGCATCGAGGGCGCGGTGTCCAGCTCCGAGCAGTCCAGCGCGCTGCTGCGCGCGGCCGGTATCCCGGTGCTCGATTTGAACGCGGTCGGACCGATCCCGCTGTACGTGGACGGCGCCGACGAGTGCGACCCGTGGCGACGTCTGATCAAGGGCGGCGGCGCGGCGCTGACGCGCGAGAAGATCGTCGCCGAGGCCGCGCAGCGTTTCGTGTGCATCATCGATCCGAGCAAGTGCGTCGATGTGCTGGGCCGCTTTCCGCTGCCGGTCGAGGTGATCCCGATGGCGCGCAGTCTGGTGGCGCGCGCGCTGGTGCAACTGGGCGGTCAGCCGGTGTGGCGCGACGGCACCACTACCGACAACGGCAACTGGATTCTCGATGTGCACGGACTGCGCATCACCGATCCCGTGGGGCTGGAGCGCGAGATCAACCAGATCCCCGGCGTGGTCAGCGTGGGTTTGTTCGCGCGGCGTCCGGCCGATGTGGTGCTGATCGGCGCCACGCCGATGGCCGATCCGCCGCGCTGAGCGGCCGGCGTCAGCGCAGTGGCGGCACCTCGGCCAGCAGCGGCGGGACATGCCCACCCGGCGGCAACGCAGTGGCCACCAGATGCGGATCACGCTGCAGGAGATAGATCTCGTCACCGAGGATGTGTGCGGCCTCGATCAGCATGGTGTCGGGCTTGTCGTCGCGCTTGCGCTCGCGCGCCAGATCGGCGTGCAGCGGACGCTCGTTGGGCTGCAAACCATCATCGCGGGTGCTGGCCGCGTGCGCTGGCGCGGCAACGGCGGCCGATGCCGCACGCGCCGGCGTGCTGGCCGTGGTCGCGTGCGCCGGCCCCTTGGCGGCGGCCTCGATGGCCTTTTCGCGCGCGCGAAACTGGTCTTGCAGCGCATCCTGCGCCTTGCGTTCGCGCTCGCGCGCGGCGTAGTTCAGCGAGATCGTCTTCTCAGCCTGCAGTTTCTGCACCGCGGCCAGCTCTTCAAGCATCAACTGCCACGCGGGCGATTTGGCCACGCGCGCGTCGTGCTCCGCGAGCAGGGTCGGGATCAGCGGCTGCAAGTCAGCCACCGGCTTGTAGTCTGCCGGCTTGATCTGGCTCCACGGCAGCGGATTGGGGTTGCTGGACTCGCCGAAATCCTTGGGGTTGATGGTCTGCGGGAACACGATGTTCGGGGTCACGCCCTTGAGCTGCGTGGAACCGCCGTCGACGCGAAAGAACTCGGCGATGGTCATGTGCAGATCGCCGAGCTTGGCCTTGGGCTGGTCAGCCATGCGATCGAGATTGACCAGGTTCTGTACCGTGCCCTTACCGTAGGTGTTCTCGCCGATGATCAGCGCGCGGCCATAATCCTGCATCGCCGCGGCGAAAATTTCCGATGCCGAGGCCGAAGCGCGGTTGACCAGCACCGCCAGCGGCCCGTTCCACACGCGCGTCTCGTCGCTGTCCTGCTCCCCGATCTGGCCGTTGCTGTCGCGCACCTGCACGATCGGACCCTTGCCGATGAACAGACCGGACAACTCGATGGCCTCGGTCAGCGAACCGCCGCCGTTGTTGCGCAGGTCCATGACCACGCCGTCGACCTTGTCCTTCTTCAGTTCGACCAGCAACTTGGCCACGTCGCGCGTGGCGCTGCGGTAGTCGGGATCGCCACGGCGGCGCGCGGCGAAGTCCTCGTAGAACGCCGGCAGCGAGATCACGCCGATGCGATAGGTGTGACCATGATCGTGCACGGTGATGATGGACTTCTTGGCGGCCTGCTCCTTGAGGGTCACCTTCTTGCGCACGATGCTGAGGGTCTCGTGCCTAGCATCGGGGCCGGCGTCGCCGGGGATGATCTCGAGACGCACCGTGGTGTCCTTCTTGCCGCGGATCAGCGCGACCACATCGTCGAGGCGCCAGCCGAGCACATCGACCATCGGACATGCACTGCCCTGACCGACACCGACGATGCGGTCACCCACCTGCAGGGGTGAACGCGAAGCCGGGCCACCGGGCAGGACCTGGCGGATGGTGGTGTAGTCGCCACGCCGTTCCAATTCGGCGCCAATGCCGTCCAGCGACAGGTTCATGGAGATGTCGAAGTTCTCGCTGGCGCGCGGTCCGAAGTAATTGGTGTGCGGATCGTTGGCCATGGCATAGGCGTTGAGGAACATCGAGAACACGTCCTCGCTGTCCAGCTCGCGCAAGCTATCGAGGTAATTCAGGTAGCGCTTGTCCAGCACGGTGCGGATGTCGGCGTCGCTCTTGCCGGCCAGCTTCAGGCGCAGCCAGTCGTTCATCACGCGCTCGCGCCAGATCGTGTCCAGCGCGGTGTCGTCGGCGGCCCAGGGCGCGTGCTCGCGGTCAACCTCGTAGTTGAGGTTCTGGTTGAAATCGAAGCCGCCCTTCTTGATCAGCGCCTCGGCGTAGGCCACGCGTGCGGTGACGCTTTTCTCGAAGACGTTGAACATGGCGAATGGGCCGCTGAGATCGCCGCTCCAGATCGCGCCGTCGAGGTGATCCTCGATCGGCTTGAAGCTGGCCAGATCCTGCGCGGTGAAGTACATCTTGTCGGGATCGAGCGCGTCGATGTAACCCTTGAACACGCGCTGCGCCATGCTGGCGTCCAGCGGCAACGCTTCATACGAGTAGCGCGTCAGCAGGCGCGCGGTGAGCTGGGTGACCTCGCTCTGTGTCGCGTTGGGCTGCAGCGGACGCAATGCGCCCGCGCCCTGATGCACGCGCACGGGCAGCTTGCACGCCGCGGACGTGGCCGCCACCGGGATGGGCGCGGCGCTGGTGGCGGGTGCGGGAGCGGCCAGGGCCGGAACCGCCGCGAACAGGACAAAACTCAGGCCCAGCAGGGTGGGCAGCAAGCGCCGGATGCTCGGCATGGGTCAATCGGCCTCGTGGTAGCCGGCGGCATGGGCCTGCGCATCGGCGTGATAGGAAGAACGCACCAGCGGCCCGCTGGCGACATGTTTGAAGCCCAGCGCCATGCCGGCTTCGTGCAAATCGTTGAACTCGCCCGGCGTCCAGTAGCGCAGCACCGGGTGATGGTGCGGCGAAGGCTGCAAGTACTGGCCAATGGTGACCATATCCACGTCATGCCGACGTAAATCCGCCAGCGTGCCGAGCACCTGATCGCGGGTTTCACCCAGACCCAGCATGATGCCGCTCTTGGTCGGGATGTCGGCGTGCTGCGCCTTGAAGTGCCTGAGCAGATCCAGCGACCACTGATAGTCGGCGCCAGGACGCACCTCGCGGTACAGATCGGGTACGGTTTCGAGATTGTGGTTGAACACGTCCGGCGGCGCCTCGGCCAGTACCGCCAGCGCGCGCTGCATGCGCCCCTTGCCGCGGAAATCGGGGGTGAGGATTTCGATTTGCAGGCTCGGACTGGCGGCGCGCGCGGCGCGGATGCAGGCGGCGAAGTGCGCGGCGCCGCCGTCGGGCAGGTCATCGCGATCGACCGAGGTGATCACCACGTAGCGCAAACCCATGTCGGCGATGGTGGCGGCCAGACGGGCCGGCTCCAGCGCATCGGGCGGCCTGGGCCGACCGTGCGCGACATCGCAGAACGAGCAGCGTCGCGTGCACACCTCGCCGAGGATCATGAACGTGGCGGTACCCTTGCTGAAGCACTCGTGGATGTTGGGGCACGAGGCTTCCTCGCACACCGTCACCAGCGCGCTCTCGCGCAGGCGCGACTTGAGCCGCTGCACGGCGTTGCCTTGCGGCAGGCGCACGCGAATCCACGCCGGCTTGCGCAGTGTTTGCGCGGGGGCGAACGCGGCGCGGTTGGCGGCGATCTTGTCCGCGCCGAGCAGGGCCTGGCCTTCGACCAGTCCGGATTCGACGCGCGCGGGGAAGATTTTTTCGCTCATGGCTCCACAGATTCCGGCGCGGACGCCAGCTCGGGCAGGATGGGGGAGGCCGCGCAAGGACGCAAGCTGAACTGACGGCCTAGTTGCTCGATCAATACATCTTCGACCGCTTCGATCGAACCGGGTCCGCCCAGATCGGCCACCTGGGTCACCGCCAGACCGGCATAGCCGCAGGGGTTGATACGCTGGAACGGCTGCAGATCCATGCTCACGTTGAACGCCAGTCCGTGAAACGTGCAGCCGTGGCGCACGCGTAGCCCCAGCGCGCCGATCTTGGCGTCGGCCACGTACACGCCGGGCGCGCCGGCGCGGCGCGCGGCGTGAATGTCCCAAGTGTCCAGGGTGTCGATGATGGCCTGCTCGATGCGCTGCACCAGCTCGCGCACGCCGATGCCGAGACGGCGCAGGTCCAGCAGCGGATAAGCGACGATTTGTCCGGGTCCGTGATAGGTCACCTGACCGCCGCGTTCGACCGCGATCACCGGGATGTCGCCCGGCGCCAGCACGTGCTCCATGCGCCCGGCCTGCCCCAGGGTGAACACCGGATCGTGCTGCAGCACCCACAATTCGTCCACGGTGTCCGGCCCGCGCGCATCGGTGAATGCGCGCATGGCGTGCCACACCGGCGCATAGGGGCGGCGTCCAAGACGGCGGACAAGGAGGTTTTGATCGCTCATGGGCTGATTCGCCCCGGCGCGGCCGCGGCGAATGGGCGATTGTAACGGCTGCAGCTCATGGACGCGCACGAACCCATGTTTCAAAGCGTGTAGCGGATGTCCGGATCGGCGCGCAGCACCGCGTGCGCGCGCTCGTAGTCATCGCGTGAGGCGGCCACGAAGCGCATGCGCACCGCCACGTATTGACCGCCGCTGGAGGGGCGCACGCTGAGCGAACCATCGATCACCCGCAGACCGGCCTCGTGGCGCAGCAGGCTGGGCACGCGCGCCTCCAGTCCGAGGTCGGCGCGGCCCATGGCCGCGATCTCGAACTCGCCGGGAAAACTGAAGCCTTCGCCCGGCAGCAGCGCGCGGTCCGGCGGCAGGCTCATGGCTTGGCCGCGGCGGCCGGCGCTGGCGCGGCGGGCTTGGCCTTGTCGCCCGCCCACCACAGCCGCAGGCTGTCCCATGCGCGACCGAAGAAGCCGGCCTCGGGCACGGCTTTCAAGGCCACCAGCGGCGCTTGCGCCAGCACCTTGCCATCGAGGCTGATGCTGAGCGTGCCGATGCGCTGGCCCTGCCTGAACGGTGCGATCAGCGTCGCCGGAATGTCCATGTTGGCCTTCAGGTCGTGATAGTGGCCGCGCGGAATGGTGACCTCCACCGCCTGCGTCACGCCCACCGGCAGCGTATCGCTGACGCCCTTCCACACCGCCGGCGCAGCCAGCGCTTGATTGGCCTTGTACAGCGTGCGCGTGGTGAAGAAGCGGAAGCCGTAATTCAGCAGCGCCTCGTCCTGGTTGGCCGCGTCGCTGAGGCTCTTGGTTTTCATCACCACGCCGATCAGACGCTGGCCGTTGCGCTCGGCCGAGGCCACCAGACAGAAACCCGCCTCGGCGGTGCTGCCGGTCTTCAAGCCGTCCACCGACGGGTCGCGCCACAGCAGCGCGTTGCGGTTCCACTGCTTGATGCCATCGATGGTGTAGTTCGGAATCTTGTACACGTAGTAGTACTGCGGGAAATCGTGGATCAGCGCGCGCGCCAGCAAGGCCAGATCGTAGGCCGTGACGTAGAGATCCGGCTTCGGATAACCGCTGGCGTCGGAGTAGTGCGTGTCCTTCATGCCCAGGCGCTGCGCATAGGCGTTCATCAACTGCACGAATGCGCCCTCGGTGCCGGCGACGTGCTCGGCCAGGGCGATGGCGGCATCGTTGCCGGACTGCACGATCATGCCCTTGTACACCTCGGACAAGGGGTAGTAGTGATGCAGCTTGAGAAAGCTGGTGGAACCGTCGGTACCAGCGCCGCCCTTGGCCCAGGCGTGATCGCTGATGTAGACCTTGTCGTTCCAGTGCACCTTGCCCGAAGCCAGCGCGGCGTCGACCACATAGGCGGTCATCAGCTTGGTCAGCGAGGCCGGTGGCAGGCGCATGTGCATGTCGTGGTGCGCGATCAACTGCCCGGTCTGGTAATCCATCAACACATAGGAAATGGCATCCAGCGCTGGCGGCGGAGGTGTCGGCATCTGCGGCATCGCCACCGTGGGCCGCGGCGGCATGGGCAGCGCCGCGTCGGGCACAGGCTGCTGCGCCTGCGCGATGGTCGCGGCAGCAAGCAGCGACAGGGAAGCAAGTGCCAGCAACAGGGAGCGCATGGATTTCATCGACGATGGACTCAGGGTGATTGTGTCGGGATGGTGACTTGCAGCGTCGGCAGGCCCAGGTCATGGACACGTGACGCCAAGGCAGCGGCAGCGGCGGCATCCGTCAGTGGACCGAGGCGCACTGCCCAGAAGGTTCGGTCGCGCGCTACGACGCGGCCAATGGTCGCATTGTCCAGCCCGGCCGCGCGCAGTTGAGCCAGCACGCGTTCAGCGTTTGCTTGCTCGGCGAAGGCGCCAACCTGCAGATAGATCTCCGCGCCCCCACTGGCGGGTGCCGGTGAAGGCGCCTGCGTGCCGCCGCCGCAGCGCAGCGCGCGCACGTCGGCGGGATCGTTGGCATCGATGCCCTGCACGCGTACCCTGCCGGTGCCGGCCTGCCAGATGCCCAGCCGGATCGCGGCCACGTAGGACAGATCAATGATGCGCCCGGCCACGAACGGCCCGCGATCGTTGACGCGCACGATCACGCACTTGCCGTTGTCGAGATTGGTCACGCGCGCATAGCTGGGGATGGGCAGCACCTTGCTGGCGGCGGTGAATTTGTACATGTCGTAGGGCTCGAGGCTGGAGGTCAGATAGCCCTGAAACTTGGTGCCGTACCACGACGCGATGCCGGTGGCGTCATAGCTGCGCGCGCTTTCGAGCACGTGATAAGTGCGCCCGTTGACCACGTAGCTGGAGGCATTGCCATAGCGCGACAGCGGCTCGGGGCGCGGCACCGGCATGGGAATGTTCGCCACATCCGGCAACGGCCCGGACGGCGCGCCGTCGTGCCGCCGCGCATAATCCTGGCCGCCGCGCGGCGGCGACGAGGCGCAGCCGGCCAGCAGCAGGATCAAAACCAGCGTGGCCAGCGCGAGGCACTGCCTCAAGGCGCGGCTCCGTCCGCATGCGCGCCCGCAGCGATGGCCGCGGCCAACTGCGTCACCGCCAGCGCATACAGGGCGCTGCTGTTGTAGCGCGTGATCACCTGGAAATTGCCGAAAGTAAGCCAGTACTCGGGGCCATTCACGCCCTGCACCGTGAGCAGGGTCGCCGCGCGATCGGACGCCACCGCCGCGCTGGGCGTGTAACCGCGCGCCGCCAGCTGCGCCACGCTGTAGATCGGCTCGCTGCGTTCGACCCTGGGGGCTTCCGCCTGCGCGGATGCCTGCGCCGGCAGGGCGATCGGCGCACCGCGTTCCCAACCGTGCCGCGCCAGATAGTTCGCCGTGCTGGCGAGGATGTCGGGCAGCGAGCTCCACAGGTTCACGCGCCCGTCGGCGGCGGCGCTCACGCCATAGTGCGCGAAGCTCGTCGGCATGAACTGGCACCAGCCCATGGCGCCGGCGTAGGAGCCGCGCAGTTCGGCGCGCGGGCCGGGCAGCGCGCTGCGCGGCAGGCTCAGGAACACGCCCAGTTCCTTCTGGAAAAACGCCGCGCGCGGCGGATAGTGAAACGCCAGCGTGTACAACGCATCGAGTACGCGATAGCCGCCGGTCTGGCGCCCGTAGTAGGTCTCCACGCCGAGGATCGCCACCAGCACCTGCGGCGGCACGCCATACCGCGCGGCAATGCGATCGATCAGCGCGCGATGCGCACGATAGAACGCGATGCCGGCGTCGATGCGCGCCTCACCGAGAAAAATCGGACGGTAATCCTTCCACGGCATGGACTCGGCCGGGTGCGCCATGGCGGCGAGGATCGAGGGCTGCACGCGCGCCTCGGTCAGCAGTTGCTCGATGTGCGCACGATCCAGATCAGGATGCTGGCGCAGCAACTGCGCGACGAATGCCTGCTCGGAGGCGGACGTATCCGCCACGCTGACCGGCGTTGGTGCTGACGCGGACGCGACCGGCGCGGCCGCCGATCCCCCGGTAGTGGACGCGGCCGCCGGTGTCGCGGCCTTGCCGGCCTCGGGCGCCGGCCGCGGCTGCGCCACGCAGCCCGCGCACAACACGACGCAGACCAGCAGCAGAGAGCGAATCGGCGTGGACATCGGTGGCGTGTCGCATCCGTGGCGGCAGCGGTCAGCGTAGCATGCGCGTCCAAGCCTCTCGCCACCCGCGGCGCTACGGTTTCGCAAGCCGGCCGTGACGCCGCTTACTTCATGAACTTGCGGTGTGCGTGGATCGACATCAGCATGCCGAAGCCCGCGAGCAGGCTCACCGCCGAGGTACCGCCGTAACTGACCAGCGGCAAGGGCACGCCGACCACCGGCAGCAGCCCGGTGATCATGCCGCCGTTGACCATGACGTACACGAAAAAGCTCATCGCCAGCGCGCCGCTCAGCAGGCGCGCATAGGTGTCGCGCGCGTTGACCGCGATCCACAGGCTGCGGCCGATGATGAACAGATACAGCGCCAGCAACAGCAGCGCGCCAATCAAGCCGAACTCCTCGCCGACCACGGCGTAGATGAAATCGGTGGTGTGCTCGGGCAGAAACTGCAACTGCGCCTGGGTGCCGCGCATGAAGCCCTTGCCGAATACGCCACCGGAACCCACCGCGATCTCGGATTGAATGACGTGCCAGCCGGTACCCAGCGGATCGGACTCGGGATTGAACAAGGTCAGCACGCGTTCGCGCTGATAGTCGTGCATGAAATGCCAGGCCACCGGCAGCATCAGCAGGACGAAGCCCAGGATCAAACCCATGCGGCGCAGCGACAGCCCGGACAGAAACAACACGAATGCGCCCGCCGCCACGACCAGCAGCGCGGTACCCAGATCCGGCTGTATGGCGATCAATCCCGCCGGCAGCGCGATCAGCAGCAGCACCACGCCCAGATCGCGCCAGCTCGGCGGCAGCGGACGCTGTGCCAGATACCAGGCCGCCATCATCGGCGTGGTCAGCTTGAGCAACTCCGAGGGCTGAAAGCGGACGATGCCCAGGTTGAGCCAACGGTCGGCGCCACGACCCTCGCCCAACACCAGCACCAGCACCAGCAACAAAATACTGAACGCATACAACGCCGGCGACCAGTGCCGGAACTGCATCGGCGGAATGCGCGAAACCACGTACAGCAGCATGAAGCCCAGCACGAAGCGCGCCGCCTGCGCACCGATGGTGCGCCAAGCCAGATCCGCGGCGCTGGACAGGAAGAACAAGCCCATGCCGGCCAGCAGCAGCAGCGCGATCAGCAGCGGCAAGTCCAGCCGCGGCCGCGTCAGCAGGTGGCGCAGAAAAATCTCGATGCGCAGCGCGACGCGGTTCAAGACGACACGCTCACGGCGACATGTTCACGGCCGCTGCGGCGGCACGGTTGAGCACGCTGCTGGCGTGGGGCAGATCCACCGCCGGCGGCACCGGCGCGCTGCTGGCTGCGCCCGCCGGCAGACTCAGCGGCGCCCAGGCCGGCAGGGTGTCTCCCGGCAGCGGCGTATCCGGCAAATGGCGCAAGCGCGCCCAGGCGTCGAACATGTCGCGCACGATCGGCGCGGCGTCGCGACCACCCCAAGCCGCGCGCTCCAGTACCGCCACGCCGGCCACGCGTGGATCGCTGGCCGGGGTGAAGCCGATGAACAAGGCGCGATGGCGCAACGCCAATTCCTGGTTGGTCCGGTCGTTGTGCCAGGTATGCGAAGTACGCGAAAAGATCTCGGCGGTGCCGGTCTTGCCAGCGATGCGGTAGGGGAAGCCCACGTCCAGGCCGCGTGCCGTGCCGCGTGCGCCTTCAACCACCTTGACCATGCCCTGCATCACCGCCTGCCAATCGGCGCGGTGCGCGATCACCGGCGGTCCCGGCGGCGGCACCACCACCGGCTTGATCGGTGCGTCGCTGCCATCTTGCGTGGCCAGCAGCAGGTGCAGGCGCTGCGGCTGGCCAAAATCGGCCAGGGTCGACAGCGCGTTGGCCAGTTGCAGCGGCGTGACCTGCCAGTATCCCTGGCCGATGCCGGAGATCACCGTATCGCCCAGATACCACGGCCGGTGCAGCGTTTTTTGCTTCCACGCGCGCGAGGGCAGCACACCGCTGGCCTCGTGCGGCAGATCGATGCCGCTGGGCTGACCGAAACCGAACCTGGCCATGAAGGCGCTCAGGCGGTCGATGCCCATGTCGTAGGCGAGCTTGTAGAAATACGTATTCACCGACATCTCGATGGCCTGCGCCAGGTCCACCACGCCGACGCCACCGGGCACATCATCGCGATAGCCGCGCGCGCCGGGCAATCCGGGGATGTGCCACTCGCCGACCGAATCGACGGTGTATTGCGGCGTGCGCAGCCCCAGTTCCAATCCGGCCACGGCCTCGAACGGCTTCACCGTCGAGCCCGGCAGGTAGGTGCCATCGGTGACGCGGTTGAGCAGCGGATGGTGCGGATCGTCCAGCAGCGCCTTGTAGTTGGCTTCGCTGATGCCGCCGACGAACAGATTGGGGTCGTAGCTGGGCGAGCTGGCCAGCGCCAGCACTTGCCCGTTGCGCGGGTCCACCGCGACCGCGGCGCCGGCGCGCCCGCGCAACCCCGCGTAGGCGGCGTTTTGCAGGCGCATGTCCAGGGTCAGATAAAGGTTTTTACCCGGCCGCGGCGGCACACGCTCAAGCACGCGTAGCGGACGCTGGTCGGCGTTAACTTCGACCAGTTCATAGCCGGGCACGCCGCGCAGCAGCTTCTCGTACTCGCGCTCGATGCCGGACTTGCCGATCTGGCTCATGTCGGCGTAGGGCGTGCCCTGCAGTTTTTCCGCCTCGCGCTGATCGATGCTGCCGACATACCCCACCACCGATGCGGTCAGCGCGCCTTGGGGGTAGTAGCGACGCAAATAGGGCGCGATCTCGACCCCCGGGAAACGCCAGCGATTGATGGCGAAACGCGCAATCTCGTCCTCGCTGAGGTGATTGCGCAGCGGCACGCTTTGAAAACTGCGCTGCTCCTTCAGCGTCTGGTGAAAGCGGCGCAGATCGTCGCTCGACAGCGGCACCACCGTGGCCAGCGACTTGAGCATCGCCGGCATGTCGTGCACCTGATCGGGCACCACCTCAAGGCGAAAAGCGGGCACGTTTTCGGCCAGCACCACGCCATTGCGATCGAAGATCATGCCGCGCGGCGGCGACAGAAAGCGCACGTGGATGCTGTTGTCGTTGGCGCGCGTCACGAACTCATCGTGGCGCACCACCTGCAGCCAGAAAAAGCGCACGCCCAATCCGACCAGCGCCAGCATGATCAGGGCCAGGCTGAACCATGCGCGCCGGGTGAACTGGCGCTGCTCGTCGCCGCTGTTGCGCAGTACTGGACGCGGTTTGCGCTTCATGACTCACGCGCGCGCATGCGCGCACGCAAACCATCCAGCAGCAGGAACACGAATGGCCACAACGCGGCATCCACCAGCGGCGCGGCCCAGGCCAGCAGCGGCGGCAGCGGCAGCCCGGCAAACGCGCGAATCAACCAGCGCAACAAGCTGTCGTTGAGCAGCAGCAACAGCACCGCCGCGGACTGCTGCACCATCGGGAAAAAGCGCAGGCGCGCGCGAAAACGCTGCGCCAGAAACACGATCACCACCAGCCGCAGTGCCTGATCGCCGAGCAGCGCGCCGGCGAGCACATCGGCCGCCAAACCGGTGATGAAAGCCGTGCCCAAACCGACTCGGTCCGGCGCCTCCAACACCCAATACACCAGCACCAGCGCCGGCCACCACGGCCGCAGCGGCAGCAGCGCCATGGGCAACGGCAGCAACATCAGCAGCAGGCTCAGCACCAGACTGAGGTAGCAGACCCAACGCTGCCAATCGTTGCGCATCATCGCCGTGCTCCGTTGCGCGCGGCCTGTGGCGTCGACGTGTTGTCCATACCCGCAGGCGCCGGTCCGATCAGGCTGGAAGGTGGGCCGGCATCGATGACTGACGCGGGCGGACCCATCGGCTCGGCGAGATCACGCAGCAACAACACCTGATCGCTGCGATCCAGGCGTGCCGCCGGCCGCGCCGCGGCGCGCAGATAATTGCCTGAGCGATCCGCCATAATCGTCACGATGGTGGCCGCGGGAAAACCGGCCGGGAAACGCCCGCCCAGACCCGAGGTAAGCAAGCTGTCGCCGACCTTGATGTCGGCGTTGACCGGCAAGTCGGGCAGGCTGAGTAAATCGCCCGAGCCACTGCCGTAAGCCACCGCGCGCACGCCGCTGCGCGCATCGATCACCGGCAGCGCGCTGCTCGGGTCGGTGACCAGCAGCACCACCGCGGTATTCGGCAGCACTTCGATCACCTGGCCCATCACGCCGTGTGCGTCGACCACGGCCTGCCCCACCCGCACGCCCTGACGTGCGCCCCGATTCAGCACCAGACGCCGCCGATAAGGGTCGAGATCGATATCGATTACACGCGCCAACTGGCCCTGCATGCGCAGCGAATCGGCGGCATCGAGCAGGCGCTTGAGCTGGTCGTTCTGACGCACCAGCGCCTGCATGCGCGCGATGCGCACGTTGGCCAGCAGCAGCGCATCGCGCAACTTGCGATTTTCGCTGCGCAAGCTGGATTGCGCGGCGAGGTTCTCGCGTATGTCACCCAGCCATCGTGCCGGTGCGCCGGCCAGGCGCCAAGCCGGCTCCACCGCCAGCGCCGTCGCACTGCGCACACGCGGCAGCCAGTCGTCGTGGCGGTCCAGCATCATCAATGCCACCGCCAGCAGCAGATAGCCGGCCAGCCGCAGCGTGCCGCCCGCCGAAGCAGCGAACAGGCTGGCCGAACCGTCGCGCGACAGCACCATGGGCCGCGCCGCCTCCGCGCTTATTCGTAGGTGAAGAAGTCGCTGCCGTGCTGGTCGATCAGCTCCAGCGCGCGCCCGCCACCGCGGGCGACACAGGTCAGCGGATCGTCAGCCACGTGCACGTGCAGGCCGGTTTCCTTGGCGATGAGCTTGTCCAGATCGCGCAGCAGCGCACCGCCGCCGGTGAGCACGATGCCGCGCTCGGCCACATCAGAGCACAATTCTGGCGGGGTTTGCTCCAGCGCCGATTTGACCGCCGCGACGATGCCCTGCAGCGGCTCGTGCAGTGCATCCAGCACGTCGTTGGAGTTGAGCGTGAACATGCGCGGCACGCCCTCGGCGAGGTTGCGTCCGGACACCTCAAGCTCCTTGATCTCGGACTGCGGATAGGCGCAGCCCAGCTCGAACTTGATGCGCTCGGCGGTGGCATCGCCGATCAGCGTGCCACGCGTGCGGCGCACGAAGTTGACAATGGCCTCGTCGAAGCGGTCGCCGCCGATGCGCACCGACTGCGAATAGACGATGCCATTGAGCGCGATCACCGCAACCTCGGAGGTGCCGCCGCCGACATCCAGCACCATCGAGCCGCGCGCCTCATGCACCGGCAGGCCGGCGCCGATCGCCGCGGCCATCGGCTCCTCGATCAGGAACACATCGCGCGCTCCGGCGCCTTCGGCCGACTCCTTGATCGCGCGGCGCTCGACCTGGGTCGAACCACAGGGCACGCACACCAGCACGCGCGGACTGGGGCGCAAAAAACGCGTGCGGTGCACCTGCTTGATGAAGTGCTGCAGCATCGCCTCGGTCATGGTGAAGTCGGCGATCACGCCATCCTTCATCGGACGCACGGTGATGATGTTGCCGGGCGTGCGCCCGAGCATGTGCTTGGCCTCGGAACCCACCGCCGCGACGGTGCGTGGGCCGCCGCGGGCGCGATCCTGGCGCATGGCCACTACCGAGGGTTCGTTGAGCACGATGCCCTCGCCACGCACGTAGATCAGCGTGTTGGCGGTACCGAGATCAATCGAGAGGTCATTGGAAAAGAACCCGCGGAATTTCTTGAACATGCGCGCGTGTCCGGCCGGTAGCGGAAAGGGAAGCCCTACAGTGTAGGCGCACACCCTACCCCCGGCAAGAACAAAGGCGTTAAAAAAGCCTTTGCCGACGCGGTTTTGCCCGCGCCGCTGCGGCATGCCGCGCGGCCGCGTTAACATGACCGGCCCATTTGCCTTGTTGGAATCCCGATGCCTGCGCTGATCTGCGGCTCGCTCGCCTACGACACCATCATGGTGTTCCAGGACCAGTTCAAGAACCACATCCTGCCGGACAAGGTGCACATCCTGAATGTGTCTTTTCTGGTGCCGCACATGCGCCGCGAATTCGGCGGTTGCGCCGGCAATATCGCCTACAACCTCAAGCTGCTCGGCGGCGAGCCCATTCCGATGGCCGCGGTCGGTCAGGATTTCGGTCCTTATCGCAAGCATTTCGAGGCCTGCGGCATCCGTCTCGACCAGGTGCGCGAGATCGATGATTTGTTCACCGCGCAGGCGTTCATCACCACCGATCTGGACGACAACCAGATCACCGCCTTTCATCCCGGCGCGATGATGCGCTCGATGGAAAGCCACGTGCGCGATGTGCCCGATGTGAGTTTCGGTATCGTCGCCCCGGATGCGCGCGAGGCCATGCTGCAGCACGCGCGCGAATTTGCCGAGCGCGATGTGCCGTTCATTCTCGACCCGGGTCAGGCGCTGCCGCTGTTCAACGGCGCCGAGTTCCGTGCCTTCATCGAGCAGGCGCAGTACGTCACCGTCAACGACTACGAATCGCAACTGCTGCAGCAGCAGACCGGCTGGAGCGAGCGGCAGATCGCCGAGCGCGTGCGCGCCTACATCGTCACGCGCGGGCCGCGCGGCTCGCTGATCCACACCGCCAAGGGCAGCATCGAGATTCCGCCCGCGCACGAGCGCCGCATCACCGACCCCACCGGCTGCGGCGATGCCTATCGCGCCGGCCTGATTTTTGGCCTGATGCGTGACTGCGACTGGGCCACGGCCGGGCGCATGGCCTCGCTGATGGGCGCGCTGAAAATCGAATACCCCGGCACGCAAAACCAGCGCTTCGGCTATGCCGAGTTCGCCGAGCAGTTCCGCCAGCAGTTCGGCTACGCGCTGGATTGAGGATCCGCCAACAGCGTGCGCGTTGGGCTTGCTGCCCGCCAACCAATTATCGATGCCGCGCTTGCAAAGGCGCCCGCACTGCAGTGGCGAGCTTGAGGATGCGAAGTAGTTTGTAGACTACACTCAACCGTGATGATCGAACTCCGACAGACCGGGGCTTTCAGCACGTGGTGGACCAAGCTCAAGGACGAGCGGGCGCGTGGCTTGATCGCGGCGCGGTTAGATCGCCTCGCCTATGGCCTCGTCGGCGATGTGGAACCGGTCGGGCACGGGATCAGCGAGCTGCGCATCCACAGCGGCCCCGGCTATCGCGTCTATTTTCAGAAGCGGGGCAACACGATCATCGTCCTGCTCTGCGGTGGCGACAAGAGCATGCGGGCCATGGACATCAAAGCGGCGCGGCGACTGGCTACCGAATGGAGTGCATGACATGACTGAAAAACTGACGATCTTTGACCCCGCCGAGGGGTTGGTATCGGACGTTGCCATCGCGTCCTTCATGGGCGATGCGTTCGAGTCAGGGGATGCCGGCTACATCGCCCATGCGCTGGGCGTGGTCGCTCGCGCCAAGGGCATGGCCCAGATTGCCGGCCAGACCGGGCTTTCCCGCGAACAGCTTTACCGCTCGTTTAGCGCGCACGGCAATCCGACGCTCAAGACCACGCTCGCGGTCATGAAGGCTTTGAGCATCGAACTGACGGCCAAGGTGCATGTATCGCACGCGTCATAGAAAACGCGGCCACCATTTCGCCGCCGGGGTTCACTTATGCATTCACTTGCCTGTTTCGCGCCGAGCGCCACGGCTCGCAGCGCTCAGTACAGCACGCGAAAACGCAGCGTGTGTGGCACCGCGCGGATCGCATCGAGCAGCGCCGGCGAGTAATCGCGATCGACATCGGTGATCACGTAGCCGACCTCGGCATCGGTTTTCAGGTACTGGCCGAGGATGTTGGCACCGTGCGCGCTCAGCGCCTCGTTGATGCGCGCCAGCACGCCCGGCTGGTTGGTGTGCAGGTGCACGAAGCGGTGCGCCTGCTCCTGCGGCGGCAGGCGCAGCGCCGGCAGATTGACCACGCCCTCGGTGCTGCCGCCGTCGATGTAATCGGTCAGACGCTGGCCGACGTAGCGGCCGATGTCGGCCTGCGCCTCCAGTGTGCTGCCGCCGATGTGCGGGGTCAGCAGCAGGCGCGGATTTTCGCGTAGCGGATGCGTGAACGGATCGCCGTTGCGCGCGGGCTCCTCTGGGAATACATCCAGTGCGGCGCCGCGCAAATGGCCCGAATCCAGCGCGGCGCGCAGCGCATCCAGATCGGCGACGTGGCCGCGCGCGAGGTTGAGGAACACGCTGCCCGGACGCATCGCGGCGAACTCGGCGGCGCCGAACAGATTGCGGTTCGACGCGCGCCCGTCGACGTGCACGCTGATCGCATCGCTCGCAGCCAGCAATTCGTGCAGCGTGGACACGCGTTGCGCGGTACCCAGCGCCAGGCGCTCGGCCAGGTCGACATACAGCACGCGCATGCCCGCGGCCTCGGCCAGCACCGAAAGCTGCATGCCGATGTTGCCGTAGCCGACGATGCCCAGCGTCTTGCCGCGCACCTCGCGCGCCGCGCCCAGGGACTTGTCCCACACGCCGTGATCCATCTGGCGCAACTTCTCGGGCAGACCGCGCAGCAGCAGGATGATCTCGGCCAGCGCCAGCTCCACCACCGAGCGCGTATTGCTGTAGGGCGCGTTGAACACGGCGATGCCGCGCCGACGCGCGGCGTCCAGATCGATCTGGTTGGTACCGATGCAGAACGCGCCCACGGCCACCAGGCGCTTGGCCTGCGCCAGCGCTGCCGCGGTCAGCCGCGTCTTGGAGCGGATGCCGAGCACCGCCACCTCGCCGATGCGCGCGGCCAGCGCGGCCTCGTCCAACGCGCCGGGCACGGTTTCCACGCTGTAGCCGGCGCGCGCGAAGGCTTCCACTGCGCTGGAGTGGATGTTCTCCAGCAGCAGCACCTTGAGCCGGTTCTTCGGATACGAATGCGCCGCGCGCAGTCCCAGATCGAACAGCACCTCGTCGAAGTTCGGCGCCTCGCGCTCGGCGCGCGCCAGCACCGGCGCGCGCCGCACGTGCTCGGTGTAGGCGTAGAAGCGCTGCACCAGCCCGGCCTCGGCCACCTCCAGATCGCTCCAGCCATCACCGACGAGCACGCACGGCTGCGCCAGCGCCAGCGCGCGCACGGTCTCGACCTTGCCGCCGGCGCGCGCCAGCGCATTGCCTTGCACGCAGCCCAACAGCCGCCCCTGCGCATCGAATTGCAGACGATTGGCATGCACGCGATCGGCGCGCAGGCCCAGTTGCTCGATCACCGGCACGATGAGTTCCTCGAAGCCGCCGCTGAGCACGTGGATGTGCTCGGCATGCGCTTCGAGAAATGCGCGATTGGCGAGAAACGAGGCGCTCAGCGCCTGCTGCAGACGCGCCACGATCGCCGGCAATTGTTCGCGGCGCAGGTCCAGCAGCGCGAGGCGCTCGCTCAGCGCGACGCCGAAATCCATGCGCCCTTCCATCGCCGCAGTGGTCAGTTCACGCAAACGCGCGCGCTTGCGTGCGCCCTCGGTGTCCTCCGGCAGGCACACCTCTGCCATCACCGCAAGTGATTCCGCGGCGACCAAGGTGCTGTCGAAGTCGAGCAGGAAGGTGTATTGCATGGACACGGTGCGGCTCCAGCGGGAAAACCAGCACCCTAGCGCAACCGATGCCGCGGCGCAGCATGCGGCGCCCGATGTGCGCCCGCCCGCGGTTACCAAGCGTTACATCCCGCAACGCCGCGCGCCGCGCGCACCGGACCATGGCGCCTACAGTGAACTCCAGCCGCCGGCGCCACCCCTGTGTCGCGTCCTTCCCCCTCCGGCCGCGCACCGCCGGCGGCATCTTTTCCCGCTTCTGACTGGAGACACATCATGCAACTGCGTAAATCGAAACTCACGCTCGCCTTGGGCGCGCTGCTGGCGCTGGGTCTGGTCGGCGCGGGCGGCTATGCCCTCGCGGCACCGCCAGCACCCGGCATGCAAGGCCCCGGCATGGCCTCTGGCCAAGGTCAGTGGGGCCACGGCGCCTGGGGCCATGGCAAACACGGCCACGGCTGCGGCATGCAAGCACGATTCGCGGCCATGCGCGACATGCGCGTGCTGCAGCATTTGTACCTTGCACAGGGACGACGTGGCGACGCCGAAGCCATGTACCACGATGTGCTGGCGCACACCCAGAACCCCGGCCTGCGCAATTTCGCCTACGGCCAACTGGCGCGTCTGCAGATGATGCCGACCGACACCGGCGCGGCCATCGCCACGCTGCGCAAGGCGCTCAACGAGAACCTGCAGCAGATCAAGCCGCCGCCGGCACCGGCACCCTGAGCCGTGTCCCGCGCGACACGCAGGCTGGCGCAGCCACGTGTCGCGCGGCACCATCCGTGACTCCAACTGCTTGAGCCCCCGCCATGGCCGCCGCCCGCATCCTGCTCGCCGACGACGACCGCGAACTCAGCGAGCTGCTGACGCGCTTTCTGGTGCGCGAGGGTTTCAGCGTCGAGCCAGTGTTCGACGGCGAGGCGGTGCTCAGGCGCGCGCTCAGCGAGCCTTACGACGCGCTGGTGCTGGACATCATGATGCCGGTGCGCTCCGGGCTGGATGTACTGCGCGACCTGCGTGCCGCGACCACCTTGCCGGTGCTGATGCTGACCGCGCTGGGCGACGACGTCGATCGCATCCTCGGCCTGGAAATCGGCGCCGACGACTACCTGACCAAACCCTGCAACCCGCACGAGCTGGCGGCGCGCATTCGCGCGGTGCTGCGCCGCGCGCGCCGCGACGAGGGCGACAGTCCGCGCTTCGCCGACATGCGTATCGGCGCGGTCGAACTGCGCGTCGGCCCGCGCCTGGCGCTGCTGCATGGCCAGACGCTGGCGCTGACCACCTCCGAGTTCAACATCCTGGCGGTGCTGATGCGCGAGGCCGGGCGCGGCATCAGCAAGGAAATGCTGGCCGAGGCCGCGCTCGGGCGCGCGCTGTCGCCGTTCGATCGCAGCATCGACGTGCACATCTCGCGCCTGCGCCGCAAGCTGGGCAACGCGCCGGATGGGCAATCGCGCATCGCCACATTGCACGGTTCCGGCTACATGTTCCGGCGCGTGGGCGAGTGACATGGGCGGACTGTACTGGCGCGTGTTCGGATTGTTCTGGCTGGCCATGGTCACGGTGATGGTGGCCAGCGTGTGGATCACCTCGCGCGTGGTCGAGCGCGATCACGAGATGCTGCCCAGCGCGCACCAGCGCGCGTTGGCCGAGGATATCGCCGCGGCCACCGCGCGCATGGTCGGCAGCCACGCCATGCCCGAGGTGCGGCGCTGGCTGCAAACCCAAAGTGGCGGTCCGATCCACGTCCGCATTCGCCCGCTTGATGGCGCCACCACGCCGCGCGTGCTGGCGCCGCCGCCCATGCCAGGTTATGCCGCGCAACGCGAGGCCACCGCCAGTGACGGCCGGCGCTTTCTGGTGGATGTGCGCTGGGTGCGCCCGCCGCATCCGCCCAGACCGCCGTTCCGCGCCTTCTGGCTCAGCTTCGTGCTGTTGGGTCTGCTGGTGAGTACCGCGGTGGCGTTGCTGCTGGCGCGCTACGTGGCGCTGCCGCTCAAGCAGATCCGCGCCAGCGCGCGCCAGTTCGCCGATGGTGATCTGGGCGCGCGCGTCGGCACGCTGCGCATGGGCCGCAGTCAGGAGATGGTGGCGCTGGGGCGCGAGTTCGATCTGATGGCGGCGCGCATCGAGCGCCTGATCCAGGACCACCGTCGCCTGATCGGCGACGTGGCGCACGAGCTGCGCTCGCCGCTGGCGCGCATGGGCGTGGCGCTTGAACTCAGCCGCGGCGAGACCGAAACCGATGAGCGCGAGGCCAGCGCGGCGCGCATCGCGCGCGAGTTGGGTCGCATGGACCGGCTGATCGGCCAGGCGCTGGATCTGTCGCGCCTGGAAAGCGGCGCGCATGGCGCCGCCGAAACCGGCGACCTCGGCGTGATCGTCGCGGCACGCGTCAGCGATGCACGCTTCGAGGCCAGCCAGCGCGCGCTCGAGATCACCATGGACACGCCGCCGCCGCTGCCCATCCACGGCGAGCTGGACCTGATCGCCAGCGCGGTGGAAAACGTGCTGCGCAATGCGCTGCGCTTCGCGCCCGAGGGCAGCACGGTCGAGGTGCAATTGACGCGCAGCGATCGCGCGTCCGACCCGGCGCGGGCGCTGCTGGCCATGCGTGATCGCGGCCCGGGCGTGCCCGAGTCGGACCTGACGCACATCTTCGAGCCGTTTTACCGCAGCGCCGATACGCGCCAGCAGACCGGCTCCGGCAGCGGGTTGGGCCTGGCGATCGCACGCAGCAGCATCCTGCGCGCCGGCGGCAGCATCAGCGCTCGCAATCGTGCGGGCGGCGGCCTGGAGGTATTGATCGAGCTGCCGCTGGCGCCGCGCGGCTGAGCCAGCTGCGGCGCCGCGCTTGGTGGCGACAGCGCCCCGCAGATTGAGGTGAATCCCAGCGCGCGCTGCGCGTCGTTCGGGATGACGAGTTCAAAATAGAACTTCGATCGGACTGACGCTGCAAAAAATCGCAACCTGCTCGTCCCGAGTCCCGAGTCCCGAGTCCCGAGTCCCGAGTCCCGAGTCCCGAGTCCTCAGGCAGCGAAGCTGGCGCGCATCTTCTTCAGCGCGCTGGCCTCGATCTGGCGGATGCGCTCGGCGGACACGCCATATTCGTCGGCCAGTTCCTGCAGCGTCACCTTGCTGGCATCGTCCAGCCAGCGGCGGCGGATGATGTCCTGCGCGCGCGCGTCCAGGCGGGTCATGGCTAGCCTCAGGTTGCCCAGATCGCGACCTTCCTGATCGGCCTCGGCCACCACGCGATAAGGATCGGCGGAGTGGTCTTCCAGATAAGCGGCGGGGGCCGGCGGGGCATCGTCATCAGCATCGCCGGGGGCATCGAAGGCAACGTCGTAATTGCTCAGCCGCGCTTCCATCTCCAGCACAGTGGCTTCGGGCACGCCCAAATCCCTGGCCACGGTGCGTACTTCCTCGGCGTTCAACCAGCCCAGGCGCTTCTTGCTCTTGCGCAGATTGAAGAACAGCTTGCGCTGTGCCTTGGTGGTGGCCACCTTGACGATGCGCCAGTTGCGCAGGATGTACTCGTGCATCTCGGCGCGTATCCAGTGCACGGCAAAACTGACTAGGCGCACGCCCATGTCCGGATCGAAGCGCTTGACCGCCTTCATCAGGCCGATGTTGCCTTCCTGCACCAGATCGCCCAGCGGCAGGCCGTAACCGGAATAGCCGCGCGCCACGTGCACCACGAAGCGCAGGTGCGCCATGACCAGTGCCTTGGCGGCGTCGAGATTGCCCTGATCGCGGAATTCGCGCGCCAGTTCCTGCTCATCCTCGACGCTGAGCATGGGAATACGGTGCACCGTGCCGATATATGCATCAAGACTGCCCACCGGACTGGGCAGGGTCCAGGAACGCGTTGCCAGAGCTCGACTCATGCGCTGATCCTCCAATTGCCGACAAGTTTAGCACTCAATGGTTGAGAGTGCTAAGTAAGGATTGGACCGCCGCCCGTACGCCGGGTTCCTCGCCAATCCAAATATGAACTGAACAGTACAGCTAATCCGGTTAATGTGATGTGACCGCACCAGCGGCAAGCAGTCGCAACCGCGTCGACCCGGCTCAGTTGGCCAAGGCTGCGCGCATGGGCAAGGTCCAATCCAGCGGCGCATCGCCGCGGCTGCGCAGATAGGCATGGCACTGCGAGAAATGCGCACAGCCGAAAAACCCGCGGTGCGCCGACAGCGGCGAGGGGTGCGGCGCCTTGAGCACGCGGTGCCGCTGCGTATCCAGCAGCGCACCCTTGGCCTGCGCGTAGCTGCCCCAGAGCATGAACACGAGACCCTCGCGGCGCTCGTTCAACAGCGCCACGATGCGGTCGGTGAAACCCTCCCAGCCTTTGCCCTGATGCGACCCGGCGCGTCCGGCCTCGACCGTCAGCACCGAGTTGAGCAGCAGCACACCGCGCTCGGCCCAGGGCAACAAATAGCCGTGGTCCGGCGGCACGAAGCCGATGTCGTGCTCGAGTTCGGCGTAAATGTTGACCAGCGACGGTGGCACCGGCACGCCGGGCCGCACCGAGAAGCACAGCCCATGCGCCTGGCCGGGGCCGTGGTAAGGGTCCTGGCCAAGGATCACCACGCGCACGCGCTCGAAGGGCGTGTGATCAAGCGCGCTGAAGATCTCCGCGCCGGGCGGATAAATCACTTTGCCGGCAGCCTTTTCGGCACGTAGAAAGGCCGCCAGCGCCAGCATGTCCGGGCGCTGGAAATAATCTCCGAGCTGCGCCTTCCAGCTCGCTTCGAGCCGTGGCTCGGCCACGCTCAGACCACCCCGTCGCGCTGGCGCAAGTGCTGTGACACACGCAACTGAAACAGCAGCTTGGTGATCAGCAGGCGCTCCTCGATGGGCTTTTGCACCAGATCGTTGGCGCCGCTTTTGAGCAGCGCGGCCTGATTGCGCGGGTTGTCGTCACCGGTCATCACCAGGATCGGCAGGCGTCCCCTGCCATAGCCGAACTCGCCGCGCACGCGCGCGATCAGGTCGGCGCCGGACAGCGCACCCTTGAGGTTGACATCGGTGAGCACGACGTCGGCGCCGACGCGCCCCTGCGCGCGCGCGCTTTCCAGCAGCGCCAATGCGTCCTCGGCGCTGATCGAGTGCAGCACGGTGAGGCCGCACTTTTCCATCATGCGCCGCGTCGCCAGCGCCACTACGCGGCTGTCCTCGACATACAGCACTGCGCCGCTGGCCTGCTGCTCGGGGCGCACGTAACCGCGAATGAAAGCCGCCAAAGCCGGAAAGCCAAGTGCTTTGTCGAAATAATCCGTGACGTCCTCGCCCAGCGCGCGCGCTTCCAAACGCTCGGTGACGTCGCCGGAAACCACCACGATCGGCATGTAAGCCTGCTGCATCTGCTGGCGCAGCGTGCGCGCCAGCTCCATGCCGTCCATGTCCGGCAGGCGCAAGCCCGTGGTCACGAAATCCACCGGCGCGGTCAACAACGCTTGCAGCGCTTCGCTGCCGCTGCCGCAGGACACCACGCTGACGCCGGGCAGTTCCTTGAGCAGCAACTGTTCGATCATGCGCCGCACCACGCGCGAGCCGTCGACGATCATTACGCGCGGGGTGTCGCTCGGCAGGTGGCGGGCAATGCCGGTGTGCATGCGGTTCTCGATCAGTTGGGCTCGCCGGCAGCGAGATGACGCGCACTGGCGATGCGTGCGCCGAGCCAGCCCAGCATAGCCGCGCAGGCCAGCAGTACAAGCAGCGGGGTCACGCTCAACGCGGCGAAGCCCAGCCGCCCACCCCAGGATGCATCGAGCTGCGCCGCCGGTGCCGCCAGCGCCACTTCCAGCATCAGCACCAGGATCACCGCCGCGACGCCGCTGAGCAGCCCCAGCCCCAGTCCCGCATACAGATAAGGCCGGCGCACGAACGCCGCGCTGGCGCCGACCAGTTGCAGCACGTGAATTTCATCGGCGCGGCTCTGGATGTCGCTGCGCACGCTGGCGCCGACCACCAGCACCGCGGCCAGCGCCAGCAGCGCGCCCAGCACCTGCATCACGCGTCGGCCGAAATCGGTCAGCGCATCCAGGCGTGCGCGGAACGGACCCTGATCCTGCACCAGCGCCACCGCGCTGTTGCCGCGCAGTTGTGTTGCCAGCGCGCTCACCGCAGCGGGCGCGGCCGTGGCGCGCGGACGCAGCACCAGCACCCACGGCAAGGGATTGTCCGACAGCGCCGCCAGCGCCGGACCGAAGCCCTGCAGCGCAGCCAGCTCGGACAAGCCCGCGGCCGGAGACTTCAGCGTGACCGTGGCCACGGCGGGATCGGCGCGCAGCGTGCGCGCCATGGCCGTCGCCTGTGCCTGGGTTTGATCCTGCTTGAGGAACACGTTGAGCGCCTGCTGCGCGCCGAGTGCCTGACCAAAGCGATCGAGATTGACCTGTACCAGATAAAAGCTCAGCGGCAGGGCCAGCGCCAGCCCCATCACCGCCACCGTCAGCGCGGTGCCCAACGGACGCTCACGCAGGCGCAGCAGGCTTTGCCCCAGCGCCCAGCGGTGCGCGCGCCACCAGCGGCGGCGTGCTGGCGCACCACGACGCGACGCCGCCTGCTCGCGCGAGTTCATGCGGCCACCTCGGTGGCGGACACGTCATCGACCAGACGGCCGTGATCGAGCACCAGCACGCGCTTGCGGATGCGCTTGATCAGGAATAAATCGTGCGTGGCCACCAGCACCGTGGTGCCGATCGCCTGAAACTCGGCGAACAGGCCCATGATCTCCACCGCCAGTTGCGGATCGAGATTGCCAGTGGGCTCATCCGCCAGCAATACCGCGGGGCGGGCGACAATGGCGCGTGCGATACCCACGCGCTGCTGCTCGCCGGTCGACAAACGCACCGGCAGGCGCTGCTCCATGCCACCCAGACCCACCTTCTCCAGCGCCGCGCGGGCGCGCTTGGCGCGCTCCTCGGCAGGCACGCCAGCCACGACCAGCGGCAACTCGACATTGGCTTGCACACTGCGATCCAGCAGCAGATGGTGATCCTGAAACACCATGCCGACCATGCGCCGGTGCTGGGCAATGCCGCGGCGGCGCACCTGCGCCAGATTGCGCCCGGCCACGGTGACCGCGCCCTGGCTGGGGCGTTCCAGCAGACCGATCAGCTTGAGCAGCGTGCTTTTGCCCGCGCCCGAATGGCCCGTGACGAAGGCCATCTCGGCCGGCGCCAACGCAAAGCTCAGCGTTTCGAGCGCATTGGCATTGCCCGGGTAGCGCTTGCTGACCTGTTCGAATCGGATCACGGGTTCATCGTCTCGCGCGAGGCCACGAAGCATACGGCATCGCGCGGCGGCCCTGAGCTGGCGGCGAGGAAATCCCGAGGGGGCTTCGAGGCGCGCTCAGCGCTTGCGAAACAGCCGTGCGATGCGGCGCAGGAATCCCGGTTTGGGCACATGCGCATGCGCCGCGCCAGGCTCACCGGAATGTGCGGCGGCGCGCGGCTCGTGGCGGCGCATCGCGGGCACATGCGTGCTGGCGGCAGTGGGCGCCGCTGCGGCAACGGCGGCCTTGCTGGCCTCGACCTCATGACGGCGACCGCGACCACCACGGCGACGGCGCTTGCGCACCACGGCATCGCCGGTGGCCGGCGCCAACGCAGTAGCGACTGTGCTGGCCGTGGCTGCAACAGCGGGCACGACGACTGCGGCGGCATCCGCCTTGGCGACGCGCGGGACATCACCATGCCCAACGCGGCGCTCGGCGTGACGCGGCGCGCTGCTGCGCGGCCCGCGTTGGCGCGTGCGTGATGCACTGCTCCTGGTTACGGCGCCGACCTCGGCTGCGTCATCCTCGGCATCAGCATCGACGCCGGCGTGCGCGGCCATCTGCGCGGCGCTGCGGCGCGGCTTGGGTGCGATCAACAGCTCCGGCGACACCGTGGCGACGGGAATCTTCTGGCCGATATAGGTTTCGATATCAGGCAGCGACACCGCGTACAAATCACAGGCGAAGCTGACCGCATCGCCCTCGGCGCCGAGGCGCGCGGTGCGACCGATGCGGTGCACGTAATCCTCGGCGTCCTGCGGTAGGTCGTAGTTGAAAACGTGGCTGACGCCCTCGATATGCAGGCCGCGCGCGGCCACATCGGTCGCCACCAGCGCCTCCAACTGCCCCTGCTGGAAGCGCGCCAGGAGTTTTTCGCGCTTCTTTTGCGGCACATCGCCGGACAGCGCGCCAGCGAGGATGCCCTGGCGCTGCAGGCGCTCGGTCACGCGCTCGGCGGCGATCTTGGTGTTGACGAACACGATGCTGCGCGATGTATCAGTCTGCTGCAGCAAATTCAGCAGCAGCGGCATCTTTTCTTCCTTGGCCGGGAAGTACACGCACTGACGCACGCGGTCGGCGGTGATGTGGTCGCTTTCCACGGCCAGTTTCTCGGGCTCGTTCATGTGCTCGTAGGCCAACTCCAGCACGCGATGACTGAGCGTGGCCGAGAACAGCATGCTCTGGCGTTGCTCGCGCGGTGGCAGGCGGCGAAACAGGAAATAAATGTCCTTGATGAAGCCCAGATCGAACATGCGATCGGCTTCATCGACCACCATCGCATCGACGGCGCGCAAGGTGAACACCTGCTGCTTGTAGTAGTCGATGAGGCGGCCCGGCGTGGCGATGATCACGTCGCAACCGGATTTCAGCAGCTCGCGCTGACGGTCGTAATCGGTGCCGCCGTAGATCAGCGCCAGACGCAGGCCGGTGTGGCGGCCAATGGCGCGGGCATCTTTCTCGATCTGGATCGCCAGTTCGCGCGTGGGCGCCAGGATCAGTGCGCGCGGGTCTTCGGGGTGGCGCTCGGCCAGCGCCGGGCGCGTCAGCAGGCGGTTGAACACCGTCACCAGAAACGCCGCGGTCTTGCCGGTACCGGTTTGCGCCTGACCGGCGACATCATGTCCGGCCAATGCCACGGGCAGGCTCAGTGCCTGGATCGGCGTGCAGCGGGTGAAGCCGCAATCAGCGAGACCCCGCGCTAGCGTGGGATGCAGATCGAACTGCTCGAAAAACGTATCAGTGAGGACTTGATCGGCCATGATCTGAACAATGAATGCGCGCGGGGAGCGCCTTGAATCGCGCTCGGGATTGCGCTGGAATGGCGGCCGTCAGCCGCCTGCTGCTGGCCGCACAGGACGCGCGGCGCGGCGCAGTGTAGCCCAACGGCGGGTGGAAAGCCGCTCGGACAAGGCAACAGCGGCAGCAATGCCATCCGTTGTGATGCACGCGGGTTGAATTCCGCGTCGACAACGCCATAGCGGTTGCAGCATCCCGACACGCAACATCCACCGCGCCCGCGCGCGTCCTCTAGTTCATCACCCCTCCGGAGATTCCAGGTGAGCGACAACATCACCCACGTGACCGATAGCGATTTCGACGCCCAGGTTTTGCACGCCGCCACGCCCGTGCTGGTCGACTTCTGGGCGACCTGGTGCGGCCCCTGCCGCGCGATTGCCCCGACGCTCGAAGACATCGCCGCCGAGTATCAGGGCCGCATCAAGGTGGCCAAGGTCGACGTGGACAGCAACCAGAAAACCGCCATCGCCTACAACATTCGCAGCATTCCGACGCTGATGTTGTTCAAGGACGGCAAGGTGGCCGGCACGCAAATGGGCGCCGTGCCCAAGGCGGCCATCGCCAGGTTTGTCGAGCAGGCGCTATAACGCGCCTTGGCTGCAATGCGCGCCGCGGCGGTCTGTGCGACATTGCCGATGCTTGGATAGACGCCGCGCGGCGCGGGTGCTAGATTGCCCTTGCCTTGCGCGGCGAACCGCTGCGCCCTGCGCCGCTTGCGCGCACATCTCCTTTTCTCTTTCTCTCCGGCCCGCGAGGCCCGTTCGTGTCCGATACTGACGCCAAGACCCCCGACGAGGCCACACGCCCGTCCGCGACCCCGGTCGCAGCAAATCCTTCCTTGCCCGGCCCTGAAACCAGCGCGCCCGACAATGCATCCGGCGCGTCCGGCGCGCCGCCACGCGAGGGACGCGACAACAATCGTGATCGCCGCCATCGCCGCAACCGCAACGATCGCGAGCGCGGCCGCAACATCGGCGGCCGCGCACCCGGCCCTGGCCTGCCGCGCGATGATTTCGACGAGGATGCCGGCAACGACGTTCCGCGCGATCCATCGCGACTGATCAACCTCACCGAGCTGAAGCGCAAACCCGCCGCCGCGCTGCTGGACTTCGCCGAAACCCTCGGCGTCCATGAGGGCGTGGCGCGCGCGCGCAAGCAGGATGTGATCTTCAACATCCTCAAGGCGCATGCGCGCAGCGGTGGTGGCATCTGGAGCGAGGGCGTGCTGGAGATCATGCAGGACGGCTACGGCTTCCTGCGCTCGGCCGATGAGTCGTACCTGGCCGGCCCCGACGATGTGTATGTGAGCCCCAGCCAGATCCGCCGCTACAACCTGCGCACCGGTGACTACATCACCGGACTGGTGCGCCACCCGCACGAGGGCGAGCGCTACTTCGCGCTGTCCAAGGTGGACGACATCAACGGCGAGCCGACCGAGGCGTCGAAGAACAAGTTCCTGTTCGAGAACCTCACCCCGCTGTTCCCGCGCAAGGCGTTCAAGCTCGAGCGCGGCAACGGCTCCAGCGAGGACATCACCGGCCGCATCCTTGACCTGATCGCACCGGTCGGCAAGGGCCAGCGCGGCCTGATCGTCTCGCCGCCCAAGGCCGGCAAGACCATGATGCTGCAGAACGTGGCGCAGGCGATCGTGCACAACCACCCCGAGGCGCACCTGATCATCCTGCTCATCGACGAGCGCCCCGAGGAAGTCACCGAAATGCAGCGCAGCGTGCGCGCCGAAGTGATCAGTTCCACCTTCGACGAACCCGCCGTGCGCCACGTGCAGGTCGCCGAGATGGTGATCGAGCGCGCCAAGCGTCTGGTCGAGCACAAGCGCGACGTGATCATCCTGCTCGATTCCATCACCCGCCTGGCGCGCGCCTACAACACCGTGGTGCCCAGCTCCGGCAAGGTGCTCACCGGCGGCGTCGATGCCAACGCGCTGCAGCGCCCCAAGCGCTTCTTCGGCGCCGCGCGCAATGTCGAGGAAGGCGGTTCGCTGACCATCCTCGCCACCGCGCTGATCGACACCGGCAGCAAGATGGACGAGGTGATCTACGAGGAGTTCAAGGGCACCGGCAACATGGAGGTGCATCTCGATCGCCGCATCGGCGAGAAGCGCGTGTACCCGGCGATCAACATCAACCGCTCGGGCACGCGCCGCGAGGAATTGCTGATCGACTCCGACCTGCTGCAGAAGGTGTGGATCCTGCGCAAACTGCTGCATCCGATGGATGAACTCACGGCGATGGAGTTCATGCTCGAGAAGATGAAGAACACCAAGACCAACGACGAGTTCTTCGGCGCCATGAAGCGCGGCTGAGGCCGCGCCTCATGGCACAATCTCAGGGCGCCCGCGCGCCGGCTTCGGCCAGACGCTCCTGATTGCGGGTCCGTTCCTGCGCCATGCGCGCGGCGCGGCGGCACTTGGCAGATAACGGTGCACCACGCCGCGCCACTGACAGGCCTGCCCGGCATTGGCGATGCCGAAATGGTCGCGAATCTCAGCCACGCTGGGCGCGCCCCCGCGCTCGCAGAACCAGCGGAATCCCTCGCTCGGCGCAGCAGGCGATGCCTGCGCTTGAAGCGCGGCCAATGCCAAGCCGGCCACGACTGCCAGCCGCGTGATTGGTTTTGTGGACGCGTTCATGCGGCAATCCTCCGTGCGTTTATGCGTGCAGATGTGGACGCGACCGGCCCGCTGTTCATTGCCCGGCTTTGGCGACCGCGACCAAGGTCGTGGCTGACGCGCGCGCCGGCACGCCCAGGCGCGCGGCCTGCTCCGCACTCACCCACTCGGGCAGTTGCAATTGCACGCGACCTTCCTGCACGGCGCGGCGCAGCTTGCGCTCGGCCTGCTCGTAGCTGTGGCTGGATATCTGTCCGGAGGCATAGCCCAGCAGCATCTGCACCTGCCGCACATGCAGGCCGCTGGCCTTGGCGATGGCGTGTAGATCGTCCTGCCCGCCGCCTTGCGCAAATGCGCCACTGCCGAGCAACAGCGCAGCGGCACCTGCCAACAACTTCACTTGTAGGTTCATGATGTGCTCTCCCGTCATAGGCGCCTGCGGGGCACCGGCCGCGGAACCCTGCGATTCCGTGCGCCGATGCGGTCATGCCCGGATGGCATGGCCTGGAACGGCGCAGGCACCACCTTAGGCACGTCGGGCCTGGCGCTCTTGGGGATGCGCGCCCATTTTTGGCGCGCGCGACCACCTATTTTTCAGGCGGCGCTGCGGTCGCGGCGGTCGCTGCCAATACCCACGGCTCACTCTGCAATCGCAACAACAACTCGATGCGACCGTTGACGCCGAGCTTGGCGTAAACGCTGGCGATGTGGTGCTCGATGGTGCGCGGCGAGCGCGACAGGCGCAGCGCGATGTCGCGGTTGCCGTGACCATCGGCCAGCAGCCTCAGCACCTGCAGCTCGCGCCGGGTCAGACCGAGCGGATGCGCGCGCGCGGCGCGATAGGGACCGTATCGGCGCCGTGGCAGCGCAGCCTGCACGCCCAATTCGCGCGCCAAACCACGCAGCCGCGTGATCAGCGCCTGCGCGTCGATCGGCTCCAGCAGACGCAACGCCTGGGCCAACGCGGCGCCCGCGCCCGCGCCGCGCACCTGCAGCAGTGCCAGCGCGGCTTCGCACGGCATTCCAAGTTGCATCCAGGCCGTGGCGGCGGCAGCGGGATCGCCGCGCAGCTCGGCCGCCCAGGGTTCCGGTATTTGCTGCGCAGATCGTGCCCGCGCCACGCGGCGGCGCATCTGTAGTCGCTGGCACCAGACCGCCAGCTCCCCACATTCCCAGGGATCGAGACAGGCATCCGTCATCGCTGCCAATGCCGAAAGCTGCGCGACGCATGCGACGGTGTCCTGCACCAGCCACGCGGCCTCGACCAGCGCCAGGCGCGGCGGCACCGTGCGCTGCGGTTCGGCAGTCGTCAACGCCAGTTGCAGAGCTTCCTGCAGCACGTCCGTACCGCTACCAATGCCGAGCCTTGCCTGCGCCTTTCCCAGCCCGCACATGGCTGGCAGGCGCTCGACCGCGCTCAGCGTCGTCATCGCGACGATGCGTTGCGCCATGGTCTCGGCTTCATGCAGCCGTCCCTGCTCCAGGCGCAGTTGCGCCTGGCAGCCCACCAGATAGTGGATCCAGACTTCCAGATCATGGCGGCGATCAAACGCGATGCCCTCCTCGAGCACGCGCTCGGCCAGCGCGAAGTCCTTGAACGCGACGGCATGCTCGCCGAGGTTTGTATACGCACGCGCGGCGTGCTCGTGATAGCCGTGCGCCAGGGCCAACCGCAGACTTTGCTCGAGCTTGGCCTGTCCACTCGGATCGCTGTCGGTAGCGGACAATTGCGCGGTGCCGATGTTGTTGAGCGCGTGCACGCGCGTTTCGAGGTCACCCACCTGCTCGGCCAACGCTAGCGCGCGCTCGCCCCATTCGATCGCCAACTCGAAACGATCGTGCAACATGTGCAATTGCGAACGCACGCTGTAGGCCATGGCCAGCTCGGCGCTGGCGGGCAGCGCCTCCAGCTCGCGCACCGCCGCGTCGGCGTAATCCTCGGCCTGCCGCCCGTCGCCGCGATACCAGTGCAGGCGCGACAGCCAGCGCAGATTGTGCCCCACCTTGTCGCCGCAGTTCAGGCCGCGCCACAACGCGATGGACTGGTGCCGCGCCGCGATCACGGCATCGTCGATGCGCACGGACAGTCCGGCTTCATAGGCCCAATCCTGATAGAGCTGGGCGGCCAAAGCCGCAGGTGCCTGCGTCACGAAGCGCAACGCCGTTTCCAGTTGCTGCGCCGCCTGTCGATGCGCGCCCAGTGCCGCCGCCTCGGCGGCGGCGCGCGGCGCCAGCGTCAGTACACGTTGGGCATCCGCGGCCGCGGCGGCGTGATGTGCCAACTGCGCCAGGGACGCATGGACCATCGGCGCGTGCCGCTCGAGCAGGGCCAGCACATGCGCATGCAGGTGGCGCTGCTCCTCGGGCGCCAGTTGCGCCAGCACCGCCTGACGTGCCAGCTCGTGCCGAAACGCCAGCGCGCCCGCAGCGTCGCGCACCAGGATGCCGCGCGCGATGCAGCGCTCGGCCGCGGCCACGTCCTCGGCGCGCAGCGCGGTCCACAGCGCACGCTCCACGGCGCCGGGAATCACGCTGATCAGATCGAGCATCCAGCGCTCCTGCGCATCCAATCGCGCCAGCCGCGCCCACACCGCATCGCGCACGGTGACCGGCAGCTCCGCGCCCGCAACGCCTGACTCCGCCAGCACCTCGGTCACGAAAAATGGATTGCCGGCGGTGACGCGATACAACGCGTCGCCATCGCGACCAACCCGCTGCGCCAACATGACGACCGCGGCGGCGGACAGCGGCGCCAGCTTGATGTGCGACAGCGCGGCAGCAGGCAGATCACCGGGCAGACGCGCCAAGGGGTGATCGGGCGCCACTTCGTCGCTGCGCAGACTCAGAATCAGCAGCGTCGACAGCGCCGGCAGACGCCGCCCCAGGTAGCGGATCAGATCGAGCGTGGCCGCGTCGGCCCAGTGCACATCCTCGAAGATCAGCACGCTCGGCGTCGACGCATGCTGCAGACTGTCCAGCACCATGGCGAAGATGCGTGGCGGCGGCGCGCCCGCATTGAGCAGTGCCGCCAGTTCATCATCCAGCAGCGCCGCTATGTCCTGCAGCGGCCCCAGCGGCCGCGCCGTGGACAAAGGCTCGCAGGCGCCCCACAACACACGGCACGCTGCACCCTGCTGCGCGGCAAAAGCCCGCAGCAGCGTGGTTTTGCCGATGCCCGCCTCCCCGGCCAGCAGCACCGTGCCGCCATTGCCGCGCGCGGCGCGCGCGGCCTGCTCAGCCAGCGCACGCAATGAGTCATCGCGTTCCAGCAGCATCACGGCGGGCTCTGTACATGCGTGTCCACCCTGGACAAGCAAGAGCTGGCGAGCTTAGCGCCACCCCGGCGCGGTGACGCCTGCTAGCATCGCCGCCTTGCGCGTGTATCAGGCACGCAACAGCATCAGGAGTCGCCATGCGCTGGAGCCAAGCCCTCACCCGCCACAAGAGCATCGCGCAATTGCAGCAGGAGGCCGGGGCGCGGCGCGATCTGCGCCGCGTGCTGGGCATCTGGCAGCTCACCGCCATCGGCATCGGCGGCATCATCGGCGTCGGCATCTTCGTGCTCGCCGGGCAGCAGGCCGCGGTCAACGCCGGGCCGGCGGTATTCATCTCGTTTCTGATCGCCGGCGTCGCCAGCGCGGCGGCGGCGCTGTGCTACGCCGAGTTCGCCGGGCTGATCCCGGTCACCGGCAGCGCCTACACCTATGGCTACGCGGTGCTGGGCGAGTTCGCCGCGTGGGTCATCGGCTGGGATCTGCTGCTGGAGTACGCGCTGATCGTGGCCGTGGTGGCGATCGGCTGGTCCGGCTACATGCAGGCGCTGTTGTCTGCGGCCAGCCTGCATCTGCCGCGGTGGGCGCAGGGCAATCTGAGTTCGGACACGCTGGCTTATTACTGGGATCGCGCGGCGATGTGGGTGGGCTTCACTCTCGACCATCCGGCGCCGCGGCCGACCGGCGGACACGTGTTCAATGTCATCGCCGCGGCCGTGTCTCTGGGCATCGCTGGTCTGCTGACCATCGGCACCGAATGGGGCGCGCGCTTCAACACCACGGTGGTGGTGATCAAGGTGATCGGCGTGGCGCTGGTGATCGTCGCCGGCGTGTACTACGTGAACCCGGCCAACTGGCATCCGTTCGTGCCGCCGCGCGTGGTGATCGATGGCGTCGGACATTTCGGCTGGCAGGGCGTGCTGGCCGCGGCCAGCGTGGTGTTTTTCGCGGTGTTCGGCTACGACACGCTGACCACCGCCGCGGAGGAATCGCGCGATCCGCAGCGCGATCTGCCGCGCGCGGTACTGCTGTCGCTGGGCATCTCGATGGCGCTGTACCTGGCGATCTCGCTGGTGCTGACCGGCATGGTGCCGTACCCGGAACTCAACAGTAATGCGCCGGTGGCCAGCGCCTTCGCGGCGGTGGGCGCGCACTGGGTGATGGTGGCGATTTCGGTGGCGGCGGTGGCCGGCATCACCAGCGTGTTGTTCGCCTTCATGCTGGCGGCGGCGCGCATCTGGTTCGCGCTGGCGCGCGACGGGCTGCTGCCGGGCTGGTTCGCGCGCCCGCATCCGCGTTGGCGCACGCCCTACCGACCGACGCTGATCCTGGGCGTGGCCACGGCGCTGCTGGCCGGGCTGCTGCCGATCGGCGAGCTGGCCGAAATGGTCAACATCGGCACGCTCAGTGCCTTCATCGTGATCTGCGCCTCGATCATCGTGCTGCGCGTGCGCCAACCCGATCTGCCGCGCCGCTTCCGCACGCCGTGGGTGCCATGGGTGCCGCTGATCGGCATTCTCTTCTCGATCGCGCTGATCTGGGGCTTGCATGCGGTGACTTACTGGCGCTTCATCATCTGGATGGCGCTGGGGCTGTGGATCTACTTCGGCTACGGCATCAGGCGCAGCGTGCTGGCGCGCGGCACGGCGGACGAACCATAACCTTTCTTGTCCGCCAAAGACGCGAAGATCGCGAAGGAAATCCGCAACGGAGCAGACGTTCGGCGCACGCGGAAGCCTGCGCGAATATCCCATCAATCCTTCGCGTTCTTGGCGTCCTTCGCGGACCGGGCCGTTGTGCTCAGCCGGCCACCTCGACGCGATTGCGCCCGCCGCGCTTCGCCGCGGCAAGGGCTTGATCAGCACGCGCCAGCAGCGGCTCCAGCACGGTTTCCTCGCCACGCACGGCGACGCCGATGCTGATGCTCAGCGCCTGACCGGCACTGCGCTGCAGCGTGACCGCGCGGCGCAGGCGCTCGGCCGTGGCGCGCGCGGCTTCGGCATCGAGCCCGGGCAGCAGCACCGCGAATTCCTCGCCTCCGATGCGCCCGATCAGATCATGACCGCGCAGGTGCTCGCGCAGGATGCGACCCATGCCGGCCAACGCCGTGTCACCGGCGGCGTGGCCGTGATTGTCGTTGAGCTGCTTGAAGTGATCGGCGTCCAGGTACAGCACCGACAGCGACGTGCCGCTGTCGATGGCCTTGACCAGCAGGCTGCGCGCCTGCTCCAGAAAACGCGCGCGCGTGGCCACACCGGTCAGTTCGTCGACATCAGCGCGCAGACGCAAGCGTTCCTCCAATTCCAGGTGCTGGCGAATCAGACGCACCTGATAACCATTGAGCACCGCGGCCACGACGACGGCGATCACAATGTAATCGGCATACTGGAACATCTGCCACGGCCCGGGCGGCTCCAGCCACAACAGCGGCAGCGGCCCGAGCAGGGTGCAGATCACCGCGGCGGCGACAAAATGGCGGCGTTTGAGCCAGATCGGACTGGCCGCGATCGGCAGCAGCGTGTATGCCGGCAGAATCCAGCTCAATCCTTCGGGCCGCGCATAGCCGTTGAGGAAGATCCCCAGTTCCAGCCACGCCAACGCGGCCAGACCCAGCGCGCCGTAATATCGCGGCGCCCGATGCAGCAAACCGAGCAGCGCCAGCAGGGTCAATGGAACGACAGGCGCCAGGCGCAGCCAGAACGGCACCGCCGAGGTTCCGGTCATCTGTCCACCCAGCACGAAGCTGAGGTAGCCGCCGACTGCGGTCCACAGCAGCGCGCGCACCACCGGACCAAGGCGGCGTTCGAGCGCTTGATCCAAGGCGTTCGCATCGAAAGCCTTCCAGGAAGGTTGGCGCGGCGGCGAGGACAGAGGACGGGTTTTCACGACGGGGGACACGCCCGGCAATCAGCAATGAGGCCATTGCAGCAAGTTGCGGGCCGCGACCTGCTCGCGTTGCAATCGTTGACGCCAGCTTGCGCCCGAACGTGATCCACGTCACGCAACATGAGCATGGGTCTTGGCCGCGGGAGTCTTGTCCATGAATCGTTTGTCCTTGCAAAAGATCCTTGTCGCCGCGCTGCTGGGCGCCAGCCTGCCGCTGGCGGTCCACGCGCGAACGCAATCCTGGCCAACGTGGGCGCCGAGTACGCCGGCCCGGTGCAGAGCCTTATCCCGGACTCGCGCAGTCGCCCGCCCCCGGCACACTGATGCTGCATGTCGACCTGACCGACGCGTCGCGCAAGATTTTTCGCGTGCGCGCAACCATTCCGGTGCGGCCCGGCGCGCTGACGCTGTACTACCCGAAGTGGATTCCCGGCGAGCATTCGCCCTCCGGCCCGCTGGCCAACGTGGTCGGCGTGGAAATCTCCGGCAACGGCCAGCGCATCGCCTGGCGCCGCGATCTGATCGATATGTACGCGCTGCATTTGGATGTGCCGCAGGGCGTCAGCTGGATCGAATTGAAGTTCCAGTTTCCTCACCCAGCAGCGGCGATGAATTCTGGCAAAGCGTTTCGGCCACGTCCGGGTTGGTCGATCTGGAATGGAGCCAGGTGGTGTTTTATCCGGCCGGGCATTACTCGCGCGCAATCAGTCTGCGACCCCGCGTCAAGCTGCCGCCCGGCTGGCAATTTGGCAGCGCACTGCAGGCCACCGCCACGCAGGGCGGCACGGTGCAGTTCGCGCCGGTGGGCCTGAACACGCTGGTCGATTCGACCGCTGATCGCCAGCGAGTACTTCGAGAGCTTTGATCTGGACCCCGGCGCCAGGGTGCCGGTGCATCTCGACGTCACGGCCGACAGAAACAAGTATCTGCAATCATCCGGCCCGCAGCTGGGCAAATTCCACAATCTGGTGCGGCAGGCCTACAGGCTCTTCGGTGCGCACCACTCTGCGCATTACACCAACGCCTGCCTCAAGGCAGTGGAGGCGCGGCGCAAGTTCGCCAGCTACGCCGCATCGATCGGCTTCATGGTGGACAAGGACGGCCGTCTGACGGACGTGCAGTGGAATGGCCCGACGTTTCAGGCGGGACTGGCACCGGGCATGAAGCTGATCGCGGTCGGCGATCAGGTTTACAGCCGGAGCGCGTTGGACGATGCCATCACCGCGGCCAAGGGCGGCACCGCGCCAATCACGCTCACGGTGCAGAACCAGGGCCATGTGTATCCACTGCAGGTGCGCAACCACGACGGCTTGCGCTACCCGCACCTCGAGCGCATGAAAGGCACGCCGGACACCCTCGATCAGATCCTCAGTCCGCTGCGTTGAGATAATGGATTTTTGCAAAACTTGGCACCCCGCCGCGGTTTGCGAGCAACCGGTCGCGGCTGAGCCGCGCCACCTTTGTCGCGACGAGCGCTTGCGCGCTCGTCGCGGCGGCGCATCCATGTGCCGGGCTTTTTGAAGTCGCGCGGCGCCCGGCAGCGCCACGCAGCCTCGACCCGCCACGGTGCGCGCGCCATACTCGCGCGCCCCGTTGCATCGGCTGCGCCGCATGACGCTCGTCTCCTTCATCGCCTGGCTGACCGTGATGGTGTTCGACACTGGCGGCCAGCTCACCTTCAAGGCTGCCGCCAATCACGGTGGTGGCGAGGGCATGGCGCACTGGCGCGCGATGGCACGCAAGCCGTGGCTGTGGCTGGGGCTGCTGTCGTTCGTCGTCGAGTTCGTGGCGTGGCTGGCGTTTCTGTCGCTGGTGCCGTTGGCCGAGGGCGTGCTGCTGGCCACGCTCAACATGGTCACCATCATGCTTGGCGGGCGTTTCCTGTTCGGAGAAAAACTGACCCCTCGGCGCCTGCTGGGCGTGGGGCTGATCGCCGCCGGCGTGATCCTGGTAGGTGTCGGATGAAACCGCGCTGGCGCTTTTACGTGGTCGGTTTCCTGGTGCTGATGGGCTTCGACACGCTTTCGCAACTGTGTTTCAAGCTGGCCGCGATGCACGCCGAACCTTTCGCCACGGATCTCGCCTGGCTGCTGCGCGTGGCGCATTCGCCGTGGGTGTACGGCGCCATCGCCGGCTATCTGGGCGCGTTCGTCACCTACATGAGCCTGCTCAAGCACGCGCCGGTGGGACCGGCGTTCGCCGCCTCGCACTTGAACGTGGTCAGCGTGCTGATCCTCTCGGCTTGGCTGCTGCGCGAGCACCTGAGCCTGCCGCAACTGGGCGGCGCCGTGTTGATCGTGCTGGGCATTCTGGTGCTGGCTGGCGCCGAGCAGGACGATGGTCACCACATCGCGCACTAAACCTGCGCGCGGCGAGCTGCCGCCCACGGCATGGTTGCCGGCTTCCTGTCGCCGTGGCGCGCTGATTGCACCGCGCGTGCCGCCTGACTGGGCACCGCCTGGGCGCCTGCTGACCTGTTCGGGCATGACCGCGCAGTGTGGATCGCGCTGAAGGCATTGACGACGCTGGCGCCCGAGCGCCGGCATGGACCCCGCCTGTGCGCCTGGCCTGCTGGCGGCTGCAGCGGTGCCGCGCACCGCGCGCGCCGCGCTGGAGGCAGCAGACTGTACGCGCTTTCGCCGCGCGCACCCTTCCTGGGCAACTGCGCGTGACTGAAATGCGGCACGATTCGAGATCGCGCTCACGGCGCTGCACGGCGCGCCGGCGCACCATGCGCGGGTAACGGAACCCCTGCAATCGGCCAGGCAGGCGCCGAGTCAGGCGGCGACAGATAGACTAGACATATTGAATCTTGCGGTTTCGTAAGATTGCGTCCCCGGCTCCAGTCAGGGTCGCAGTGGCACAGTAGCCGCAAGGTCACCCCAAAACTTTCCCTCCCGATGCCCAAACAAGTCGACTATTTGCTGCCCGGCGGACGCCACGGCGTTCTGCTCATCCACGGCCTCACCGGCACCCCGGCGGAGATGCGTTTCGTGGCCAAGGGCCTCAACCGCCGCGGCTACACGGTGTACGCGATGCAACTGGCCGGACACTGCGGCAGCGTCGAGGATCTGCTCGCCACCGGCTGGCGCGACTGGGCCGCCAGCGTGCGCGAGGCTGCCGCCAAGCTGGGCACGCAAGTGGACAAGCTGTTCGTCGGCGGGCTCTCGATGGGTGCGCTGCTGGCGCTGAACTACGCGCTGGAACAACCCGAAACGGTGCACGGCATGGCGCTGTACGGCACCACGTTCCGCTACGACGGCTGGGCGGTGCCGACCATCGCCAAGTTCTCCTTCCTGCTGCCGTGGGTGGTGCCGCTGGGTATCGGCCGCAAGCGCAGCTTCACTGAGGTTTTTCCTTATGGCCTGCGCGATGAGCGCATGCGCAATCGCATCGTCGGCGCCATGTTTGGCGACGATTCCAGCGCCGCCGGCCTGCCCGGCAATCCGTGGCCCTCGCTGGCCGAGCTGTATCGCCTGGCGCGGCATGTGCGCGCGCGTCTGCCGCAGATCCACACCCCCGCGCTGGTGGTGCATGCCACCGAGGACGACGTGGCCAGCCTGCGCAACGCGCGCCTGGTGATGGACGAACTCGCCGGACCCAGCGAATTGCTGGAGCTGCCCGAGAGCTACCACATGGTCACCCTGGACGGTGAGCGCGAGCGTGTCATCGAGGGCTCGGCGCATTTCTTCCAGCGCCTGCTGCGCAACGAGCACGCCCAGCCCGACACGTCTTCGGTGCTGCGGCACTTGCGCGCCATCGGTGCCGATTAGCAGCGTTGTGCAAAGCGGCGTTGTACTAAAATCGCGCACCTTGCCACGGTTTGCATGCTGCTTGTGGCGGTCCTGTCCGGCGCCCGGCGCAGCCTCTCGAATCGCTCGCAAGCCATGCGCTCCGGTATGCTTTAGGGTAATCCCGGCAACCCGCCGGGCACCCGGTCAGGAGTATTCGTCTCATGAGCGACAACGTCGCCGACACCATCTTCGACATCATCGCCAAGGAAGCGAACATCGACCGCGGCAAGATCACGCTCGAATCGACGCTCAAGGATCTCGAAATCCAGTCGCTGGACGCGGTGCAGATCCTGTTCGAGATCGAGGACCACTTCAAGGTCACCATGCCTGATCGCGATCCCAATTTCGACACCGAGTCGGTCAAGGGTCTGGTCGACACCGTGCGGAAACTGCTCGCCGCGCAGGCAGCCACGCCGCTACCCGGCAACGGTTGAGACACGTGCTGAGACACGTACGCAGGGTCGCCATCACCGGCCAGGGCGCGGTCACACCGCTCGGATTGAATGCAGCAGACACGTGGGATGCGCTCGCGGCTGGGCGCTGTGCGATCGCGCCACTGCAGTCGGGGCCACGCGAAAGCCTGCGCGCCGGCAACGCCGCCGAGGTGCGCGATTTCGACCCACTGCAGCACTTCGACGAGAAGCGCCTGATCCTGCTCGATCGCGTCAGCCAGTTCGCGCTGGTGGCCGCGCGCGAGGCCGTTGCCCAGGCCGGCCTGGAATTCCGCGCCAGTGGTTTGGGCGCGCGCGCGGGCTGCATCATCGGCACCGGCGCCGGCGGCGAACTGACCCATGACGCAGCCTCGCGGCGCCTGTATGCCGAGGGCAATCCGCGCCTGCATCCGCTGACCATCGTGCGTGCGATGTACAACGCACCAGCCAGCCAGATCAGCATGGAATTCGGACTCACCGGCCCGGCGTTCGCGGTATCCAGCGCCTGCGCCTCCAGCAATCATGCGCTGGCGCAGGCGCTGGGCGCGATCCGCGCTGGCCAAGCCGATATCATGCTCGCTGGCGGCACCGAGGCGAGCCTGTCGCTGAGCTCGCTGCGCGCCTGGGAAGCCATGCGCGTGCTCTCCGACGACACCTGCCGGCCATTCTGCAAACAGCGCCGCGGTCTGGTGCTCGGCGAAGGCGCGGCGGTATTCGTGCTGGAGGAATACGAGCACGCGCGCGCGCGCGGCGCCAGCATCCTCGCCGAGTTCGCCGGTGCCGGCATGAGCGCGGATGCCGGCGACATCGTGTTCCCCAAGGTCGAAGGCGCGGCCAGTGCCATGCGCAATGCGCTGGTCGATGCCGGCCTCGCGCCGCAGGACATCGGCTACATCAACGCCCATGGCACCGGTACGCCGGCCAACGACCCCACCGAGACACAGGCCATCCACGCCGTGTTCGCTGATCACGCGCACCGCCTGGCGATCAGCTCGACCAAGTCCATGCACGGCCACGCGCTGGGCGCCGCCGGCGCGCTGGAGCTGGTGGCCGTGATCGGCGCGCTGCGCGCGGGCGTGATCCCGCCCACGATCAATTTCATCGATCCCGATCCCGCCTGCGACCTCGATTACGTGCCCAATCACGCGCGCGCGCAACGCATCGATGCCGCGCTCAGCAACTCCTTCGCCTTCGGCGGACTCAACGCGGTGCTGGCGCTGAAACGCGCGGATTGATCGGCGCCGCGCGCGCTTGCGCGATGCTCAGCCGAGCGATTTACAAAACCACTCGGCACCAGGGCGCGGGGGGGCCCCCCCCCCCCCGCCGCGCGCCGGAACCATGGATGGTGCAGGCTGGGCTTGGGCAGTGAAGCAGGATGCGCAGATGCCAAAGTGCCGTCGCGATGAGCGCGCCAGCGCTTGTCGCGACAAACGTGGCGCGGTTCCGCCGCGACCGTTTGCATGCACGCAATCGTTCGGAATCAGGCGGCAGGATGCCCGGTTTTGCAAACGATCAGTACGCGAACTCGCGGAACGCCGGGTCGACACTGCCGTTCCATGCGCCGTGGAACAGCTCCAGCTTGCGTTCGGCCGGGGTCTGGTTGGCCAGCGCGAATTCGATCAGCGGTTCGACGAAGTGCGCCTCGTCGGCGCCATTGCTGTTGAGCCGCGCGCGCCGCTGCAGTCCCGCCTGCGCGATCTGCAACGCCTGCAGCGCCAACTCGCGCACCGTGGCCTGGCGAAATGGCAGCTTCAGCGCGTGCCGTGGCACGCCGTCGCGCAGTGCATGGCGCTCGGCCATGCTGAAGTCCTTGACCAGATCCCAGGCGGCATCCAGCGCGGCAGCGTCGTACAACAGGCCCACCCAGAACGCCGGCAGCGCGCACAGGCGATTCCAAGGGCCACCATCGGCGCCGCGCATCTCCAGATATTTCTTCAGCCGCACCTCGGGGAAGGCCGTGGTCAAGTGATCGGCGAAATCGCGCAGCGTGGGCAGCGCGCCGGGCAACCCGGGCAGCTTGCCGGCGAGAAAATCGCGGAAACTTTGCCCGGCCAAATCCACGTAGCGGCCATCGCGGTAGCTGAAGTACATCGGCACATCGAGCAGGTAGTCGACGTAACGCTCGTAGCCGAAGCCGTCCGCGAACACGAAATCGAGCATGCCGGTGCGATCTGGATCGGTGTCGGTCCACACCTGCGAGCGGAACGACTGGAAGCCGTTGGGCTTGCCCTCGGTGAACGGCGAGTCGGCGAACAGCGCGGTGGCGATGGGCTGCAGCGCCAGCGCGACGCGGAATTTCTTCACCATGTCCGCTTCGGAGGCGAAATCCAGATTCACCTGCACGGTGCAGGTGCGCGTCATCATGTCCAAGCCGAGCTGGCCCTTGAGCGGCATGTAGCGGCGCATGATCGCGTAGCGGCCCTTGGGCATCCATGGCATCTCGTCGCGGCGCCATTTGGGCTGGAAGCCCATGCCGAGAAAACCCATGCCCATGGGTTCGGCGATGCCGCGCACTTCCTCCAGATGCTCGTTGACCTCGCAGCAGGTTTCGTGGATATCCGCAAGCGGCGCTCCGGAAAGCTCCAATTGTCCGGCCGGCTCCAGCGTGATCGAGGCGGCTTCGCGCAGCAGCGCCACCGGCAGTTCACCCTCACGGATGATGTCCCAGCCGTGGCGCGCGGCGATGCCTTCGAGCAGCGCGCGGATGCCACGCTCGCCCGCATACGGCGGCGGTCTCAGATCATCGAGATAAAACCCGAACTTCTCGTGCTCGGTGCCGATGCGCCAATCGCTGTCGGGCTTCTCGCCCGCGGCGATGTAGTCCACGAGCATGCGCCGGTCGGTGATGGGTGTGTCGGGCGCGACGCTGGGGATGGACATGGTGCGGCCTCGAACGGTCGGGCATGGAAAACGGATCAATGTCGCAATTCTTGTGGTCTTCCCTTCTCTCACCGGGAGAAGAGACAGCTTTGAACTTGTCAAAGCGTGGCGCGCTGCGCCGGAGGTACTGACTTCCCTTTTCCCCCCGGGAGAAGGTGGCGCGTAGCGCCGGACAAGGGTTCGGGACGGAGCATGGCGCTGCCGAATTCATGGTGACGATTGCTCTGCGCCGAACCCCTTTCCCGGCGGGAGAGGGGCTAACGGCCGAACTTCAGCGCGAATCCGGTGGCGATATGGGGCGCGGGTGCCGCTTTGCAAGCGTTCAGCGCGGCACGGCACGGGCGCGCGCGTCGCTGCGCCAGTCGGGCGTGGCGCGGATCGCCGGCAGCACCTCCTCGGGCGTGGTCACGCGCTGCCACATCGCCGCGTGTTCGGGGTTCATGAAGCGCGCATCGATGAGCCGATCGAGATACGCCGTCAGCGGCGCGAACAGGCCATCGGTGTCGAGCAGCACGATGGGTTTGAAGTACAGGCCGAGGCGCTTGAGCGTGATCGCCTCGAACAGTTCCTCCAGCGTGCCGCAGCCGCCGGGCAGCGCGACCACGGCATCGGAATCGGCCAGCAGGCGATGCTTGCGCTCGCGCATGTCCTCGACGTATTGCATGTTGAAGGTGCCATTGCCGCCGGCCACCGTGCCCGGACCGGCGCGCCAGCCTGCGCTGCCTTGGTCCATGCGCAAACCTTGCGCATCCAGCGGCGCGGCGTGCGCCTTGCCCGGCCAGCCCCACTCCAGATCGGCCATGAAGCGCGGCAACACGCCGATGACTTCGCCACCGCGCGCCAGCGCACCGGCCGCCAGCGCGCCCATCGAGCCGGACGAACCGCCGCCATACACCACCGTGCAGCCGCCCTCGGCCAGCAGCTCGCCCAGGCGCCGCGCGGCGACGCGAAACCCGGCCGGCGCCGCGTCGCTGGAGGCGCAATACACACACACCCGCATGGTTTACTCCCTCGCGTGGACGATCCTTGAGCTTGGCGCGCGCTGCGCAGGCGTGCAACCAGATCGGCGGGCAAGCCCACGCGCTGCGCAATCTGATCGAGCGTGCTGATCGAGCGTGCCGCGTGGTGCAAGCATCGCTCCGCGCCACCTTCCCTTGGGGACTTCCCTTTTTCCCGTCTCCCAGCGGGAGAAGGGAAAACCAGATGAACTTCAGCGCGAATCAGGAGCCGTCATCCCGGCGAAGGCCGGAATGACGAAGGAGGATGGCGTCATCACCGCGCAGCTTGTTCCTTTCGTCATCCCCGCGCAGGCGGGAGGCGCTTTATAACCGCGCAGCGGGTCATCCAGGGCTTTTGCCAGGCCCCCTGGATTCCGGGCTCCGCCTGCGGCGGCCCCGGAATGACGAATCAAGGCTTGATCAGAGTTCCCCTTGGGTCCAGGTGAACCTTGAGCACGCACCGCCATCGCGCGTGCCGCAATTGAACCGGCACCGATCGCTTCAAGTCCATCTGTTGGAAAAAAAGCGCCGGCTGTGCGCCGGCGCTGAAGTGACACCACCTTGGAAATTCGCGTTGCGGTGATTACCCGCCCGCGCTCACATCCGCACGCGCACACCCATCTGGAAATAACGCCCGATGATGCCTGGCTGCTGGTAGGTGGGGTTGTAGTTCACACCCGCGTAATCGAGCGGATCGAAACCCGGGCTGCGGTCGAACAGGTTCTCGATGCCACCGAAGATGTCGATGTTATGGGTCAGGTGATAGCTGCCGTTGAGATCGACGTAGGTGAACGAGGGTACCTTGCAGTTGGGCGGGAGGTTCCCGTTCGGACCCTGGGAAATGCACGCGTAATTGCCCGTGTAATCTGGCGCGCTCATGTACAGGCCACTGACGTAGTAGACCGACGCGGTGGCCGACCACTTGCCATTGGTCAAGGTGTTGGACCACGACGCGCGCCACTTCGGCGTACCCGCGCCCGAGGACAGGATGTACGGTCCCTGTGTGCCGACCATCTGCAGGTTGCCCTGACCGAAGTTCTTCTTCCAGGTCAGGATGTCGGTGGCGGTGAACTCGCTGATCCATTCCAGGTTGTCGGCGAAGTGGAAGCGGCCGCGCAAGTCCACATCGACGCCCTTGGTGAGCAGCGAATTGGCGTTGATGTAGGGTGCGCCGACCAGGATCGGACGTAGCGGTGCGCTGGGATACGCCGGATCGGGGTTGTCGAACTGCATGATGTAACCGGGCGGGATCGGCTGACCGGCGAAGTAGGCGTTCAAGGGCACGAACGGACTGCCCGAGGTGATGACGTTCTTGACCTTGATATCGTAGTAATCGATCGCGGCACTCAGGTTGGGCAGCGGCTGCACGACCGTGCCCAGGGTGTAGCTGGTCGAGGTCTCCGGCTTGATGTTCGGATTGGCCGTGCTCAGCAGGGCGATGGCATAGGGCTGCGTGTAGGCGTCGTTGCCGTGCAGTGCCGCGAAATTGGCCGGCACCTGCTCGTTGACGTAGCCGGTGGTCTGGCTGGAGCCGTTCTCGGCGAAGCTGGGCGCGCGGAAGCCCTTGGAGAAGGTGCCGCGGAAGGCGATTTCCTTGAACGGCTGCCACTTGAAGCCCGCGGACGGGGAGAAATTGGTGCCGAAGTCCGAGTAGTCGCTGAAACGGCCCGAGATATCGGCCTCCAGCGACTTCAGCAGCGGCGCCTGGAACTCGCCGTACAGCGATCCGACATCGTGCGAGCCGATGATCTGGGTGTTGCCCAGGCCCAGCGCGTTGTTACCCGGGTTCATCTCGGGTTCGTACTGCGACTCGTGGCGCACGCTGCCGCCCAGGGCCAGCTCGCTGCGCCCGCCGGGCAGACGCCACAGATGATGCGAGGCGGTCAGCGAGAACTCCTGCAGGTCGGTGGTGGCCGTGTTGCTGATTGCAGGCGACAACGCCGCCAGCACCGCCGGGCTGTTGGAAGCCGGATTGACAAAGCTATAGGCGCCGGTCTGGATATCGTTCAGCAACGTCGGGATGTTGAGGAAGCCGTAGTTGTTCTCGGTCAGGTAGGTGTGATTGATCACCGCCGCCGCGTTGTAACGCCACGAGTCGTAGTAGCCATGCAGATCAGCCACCAGGCGCATGTTGTGGTTGGTGTAGTTGAAGCTGCCGAAGCCCGGCAGACCGCCGAAGGCGTAGTTGAGCAGCGCGTACTGGCCCTGCGCCGCGTACGGATCGTTGGGGTTGGGCTGGCCATTGAGCAACGTGGGCGGCAGGGCGACCGCACCGAAGTTGACCGGGGTGCCGATCTGGATCTGCGACGGCGCCGAGGTGGAGATGGTCTGCACCTGCACGTAGCTGGCGTTGACATAGCCGGTGGTATCGCTGTTGATCTTGAAGCTCACGCGGCCATCGATGGCGTAGCGCTTCTGCTGCGGCGCGACCTCCCCATACTGGGATGTGAAGTTCTGCGTGCAATAACTTCCGACCCCAGCGGTCGTGGTCGCGGTCGAACCCGGTCCGCAGGGGCGCAGGGGTTGCACCAGGCTACCGGGAATCTGCTGGCCAGTCAGCAGATTGCCGGGGGTGCCCAGCGTGGCCGGCGCCACCGAGCCGTAGATCGAACCCGAATTCAGGAATGGCTGGCCGCCGATGCTGTTGAAGCCGCCGATCGAGGACAGGTTCGTGGTGTTGAACGGGAAGCCGCGCTGGCGGTTGTAGACCGGATTGGTCCTCGAGTACTCGACATCGATGTACTCGTTGTGGCCATCGCGCTGCAGACTGCCGGTGCCGGCCATGAAACTGGCCGTGGTCATGGCGCCGCCGCCATGCTGCGAGGTACCCACCTCGCCGCTGGCTTCGGCGCCGTGGTAGGTGCGACGCATGATCACGTTGACCACGCCGCCGATGGCCGCGGAACCGTAGATCGACGAGGCGCTGGCCTTCAGCACCTCGATGCGCGAAACCGCGTTCAGCGGAATCGTGTTGAGATCGGTGAACGAGCGCTGGCCGTCGTCATCCAGCGCGTAGGGCGCGGTGCGCTGGCCATCGATCAGCACCAGGGTGGAACCCACGTTGAGGCCACGCAGGGCCACGCCCGACGCGCCCGCGGCGAAGCCGAGCGTGAACGCATTCGGGATGGTGCCGCTGTTGTTGGCGCTGATCGCGCGGATCACCGCGGACACCGAGGTGAAGCCGCTGCGCTTGATCTGCTGGGCGGTGATCACCTGCACCGGCGCCGGCGTCTCCACGTCGATCTGCGGAATCAGCGAGCCGGTGACCATGATGGTCTTCAGGCGCTCGACTTTTTTCGGTGGCGTCGGGTTGGCCGTGTTGGTGGTGGTCTGCGCGAACGCCGCGCTGGTCGAAAACGCCAACGCCAGTCCAATGAAAATCGAGAGTTTGTTGCGTGCAAGCAGCGGATTCATGGGATACCCCGTGGTGTGCGGTGAAAGAAAGCGACGCGCGCCCGTGGCGCTACGTCTGATGCACGGGGGGGCCGGAATTTTCTGCTGCGCCGCCATGCGCTTACCCCGCCGTCACGCAAGGCTAACGCGCGTTTCACGCCTGCGAACCATGGGACCGGTTGCTGTATTGAAACAGTATGAAAGCTGTTGTTAAGCCGCAATATTCATGCGGTTTGGCTGGCCGGAAATGATCAGCGCGCCAGCATGGCGCGCTGCGGCGGGGATGGGGGAAGACAGACAGGCAAGACAGGCATGACGCGGGATACGTGTCATGCCGCTCAGCGCGCGATGAAGATGCGCGCCGCGCAGTTGCCGCGGCGTCCGGGCATAAAGCTCTGCGGCGCAGGGAATTGCTTGAGCCGATCGCCGCGGATCGTCATCCACGCCTGCACCAGAACATCCTCGCGCCGCGCGCCCTCGCGGCGCCCGCAGCGCAGCTCCAGCGCCGCGCTGGCATCCAGCTTGAAACCGCGCTGGAACGCCTCGAGCAGCGCGGCGCGGCTGACCGTCTGGCCGCGATGCGCGCGCATCCACGCGGTGAACGGATTGGCGTTGACCGCATCGAGCAGGTCCAGCGTCTGACTGAAAAACGGCGCCGGCTGAAATCCGAGGCAGGCCGCGTGCTTGAAGTATTCGTGGCGATCCAGACAGGTGGCCGCGGCCGGCATCGCTGTCCACAGGCGCGCATGCAGGGGCGGCGGCAGGTCCAGCGCCGCGTTGCTGCACGAGCCTTGTGGAATGGCGTGATCCGGCCGATACCAGTAGCAGCCGTAGCGCCACCAGGTGGGATCGGGCATGTGCCGCGCCTGCAGCTCCGCGGGCGTGCTGGCCCACAAACCGTGCAGGCTCCACTGCCGGCTGCGTACATCGCCGGGCGTGCGCGTGGTGCAATCCGGCCCGGCGAGTTGGTCGTGCGCGAGGCAGGCGCCCGGCTCCCACAGCAGGGCGAAGGTGTAGTGGCCGAAGCGCATGCCCGGCTTGCCGTTGGGCGCGGGATTGAACGCATGTGCGGCGGCGGAGTCATCGGCGCGCGCGGGCGCCGCGCCGAACAGCGGCAGAGCCGACAGCAGCGCGGCGAACAGCAGGACGTGGAGCAGGGATGGCAGGCGCATCGAAGGCTTCCGGCAACAGCGTGATTGGGCGCGCAACGGTAGCGCAAACACGCGACGCCATCTCCCACGTCTTGACGTCATCCCCGCGTAGGCGGGGATCCAGTAGGCGCGCCCGCTGGAATGGTTTATGGATCCCCGCCTGCGCGAGGATGACGCCATGCTGATCTTCGGCCACTTGCCGTATGCAACTCGATGGCCCGCATCGCTGTCGTCATCTGCGCGCGACACCCCCTGCGCAGCAGCGCGCGGCGCATCTACACTTTGCGCATGGCCAAACCCCGCTCCCCGCGCCGCCAGCCGGTGATCGCGCACGCCGCGCAGCGCCCGCGGCGCAACTCCACGCCGGCGCCGCGCCCGGCCGACGCCACGGCGCGCTCGACGCGTGTGCTGAATGCGCTGCTGGCGCCGCTGCCGCCCGCGCTGCGCGAACGCCTGCACGATTACCTCGTGCTGATGCGCCTGGATCGCCCGATCGGCGCGCTACTGCTGCTGTGGCCCACGTGGTGGGCGCTGTGGCTGGCGGCCAAGGGCACGCCGCCGCTGGGCATCTGGCTGATCTTCACCGTCGGCGTATTTCTGATGCGTTCGGCCGGCTGCGTGATCAATGATTACGCCGACCGCGCGCTCGATCCGCAGGTGGCGCGCACCGCCGGACGGCCCATCGCCTGCGGGCGCATCGCGCCGCGCGCCGCGCTCAAACTGTTCGCGGCGCTGCTGGTGCTGGCATTCCTTCTGGTGCTGCTGACCAATCGCCTGACCATCCTGCTGAGCCTGGCCGGCGCCGCGCTGGCCGCGCTGTATCCCTACAGCAAGCGCTACACCAGCCTGCCGCAGGTGCTGCTGGGTGTGGCCTTCGGCTGGGCCATTCCGATGGCTTTTGCCGCGGTGCAGGGCACGGTGCCGGCGCTGGGCTGGATGCTGTTTCTGGCCAACGTGCTGTGGAGCACGATCTACGACACCGAATACGCCATGGTCGATCGCGCCGATGACCTCGAGGCCGGCGCACGCTCCACAGCGATCCTGTTCGGCGATGCCGACTTGCCCATCCTCGGCGTGCTGATCGCGAGCTTGTTGCTGACCCTGCTGCTGATCGGCACGCGCGCCACGCTGGGCTGGCCGTGGTATGTGGCGCTGGTCGCCGCCGCGACGCAATTCGCCTGGCAGTTGCGGATCATGCGCGCGCGCGATCCCGCGCAATGCCTGCGCGCGTTCCGCCAGAACAACTGGCTGGGCATGACGCTGTGGCTGGGGCTGGCGCTGGCGCTGGCCCTGCGCTGAGGCGATGATGCCGCGCCCCTGCCGCGAGTAGCGCACCCGTGATCGGACGCATGCAGCGTTATTTCAATGATCTCGAGGACCGCCAGCGCATCGCCATCGCGCTGGCCAAGGGCGCGCGCATGCCGGCGCGCCGTATCGATTTGCGCCAGCCCGCCACGTGGGAGTTCTCGGCCTTCAGCCAGAACGGCGAGGACGGTGTGCTCGAGGTGCTGCGCGGCCAGTTGACGCACAGCAACCGCAGCTTCATCGAGATCGGCGCCAGCGATGGCATCGACAACAACTCGGCGTGGCTGGCGATCGCCGAGAAATACTGCGGGCTGATGATCGAGGGCGATGCGCGCAAATCGGCGCGCGCGCGGCGCTTGTTGCCGGGTTACAGCATCGCCGTCGAATGCCTGTCGATGTTCGTCACGCGCGCCAGCGTGCCCGCACTCAGGGAGCGCGCGCTGTACGCCGACCCGGACGTGTGCTCGCTGGACATCGACGGCAACGATTACCACATCGCCGGCGCGCTGCTGGATGCCGGACTGCGGCCGAAGATTTTCGTGGTCGAATACAACTCGGCGTTCGGTCCCGAGCGCCGCGTGACCATCGCCTACGACGACGCCTTCGACTTCAGCGTCGCGCATCCGAGCCAGCTTTACTACGGCGTATCCATCGCAGGCTGGCGCGCGTTTTTCGCGCGGCACGGTTATCGCTTCGTCAGCGTCGAGCGCAACGGTGTCAACGCCTTCTTCGCCGATCCGGCCTGCTTCGCAGCGGGGTTTCTGGACGCAGTGCAGGGTCTCGATTACGCCGAGAACCGCTTCCAGTCGCACAAGTTCCGCCAGCCGTGGACGCAGCAGTTCCAGCATATCGCCGACATGCCGCTGGTGGAGATCTGAATCGGCGGCGCACGCACGGCAGGATGTCGAGCAAAATGCTTTCCCGTACTTTCTCAGCGCTTGCGCACCTTCTTGCTGCGCGCCTTGAGCCACGCCGTCAGTGCGGCCTCATCGAAGCGGCCGGCGGCGAGATCCTGGATGACCGCGACGGCTTCGACCTCGGGGGCGTCAAGGATCTGCCCGTTGAGACGCAGAAACACATACATCGCCATCAGCGCGACGCGCTTGTTGCCGTCCGAAAAACTGTGGTTGCGCGCCAGCCCGTAGCCATACGCAGCGGCCAGATCGGCCAGCGCTGGCGACGCGTCAGCGTAGGCAAAACGCTGTTGTGGACGCGCCAGCGCGGATTCGAGAAGGGCCTCGTTGCAACGCGCATCGAGGCCACCGTGCTCGGCCAACAGCTCGGCATGCAACGCGCGCGCCAGATCAGCGCCAAGCCACAGCGGCGGCTTCACTTGGCGAGTTCACGCAGCGCGTTGCGAAACTTGCGGCGGCCTTCCTCGAATGCCCGCATGCCCGCGCCAAACACCGGGTCGTGCGCGTTCAATTGCACGCCGCCGGGAATGCGCGTGAGGTATACGGTCTCGCCCTCGCGCACTTGCAGGCGTTCGAGTTCCTCGCGCGGCAGAATCACGCCGCAGGAGTTGCCGATCTTGCGGATCTTGAGTTCGCTCATGCTGGTTTCCTCGTGCCATGGGCTGCAGCGATCAACGCCGACGGTGGGCTGCGCGCGTCGCGCGATGTTATAACTTTCGTGACAACTCTAGCGCCCGGCCGGCGCGCGCGCCAGTGCCCACACGTCCACCCGCGCCACGCCGGCGCGCTTGAGCACGCGCGCGCATTCGGCCAGCGTGGCGCCGGTGGTCATCACGTCATCGAGCACGGCGACATGCGCGGGCAAGTTTTGTCCCGGCGTCAGCGCGAAGGCACCGCGCACGTTGCGCCGACGCGCGCTGCGGTCGAGATCGGTTTGCGCGGCGGTGGCGCGCGTGCGCCGCAGCGCCTGCGCGTGCACGGGAATCCCAAGCGCACGACCCAGCGCGCGCGCCAGCTCCAGCGCCTGGTTGTAACCGCGCCGGCGCAGACGCGCGACATGCAGCGGCACCGGCAGCAACGCTTGCGGCAGCGGCGGCAGCGGCGACTGCGCAGCCCACTGGGTCGCCAGCGTGCGCCCGGCGGCCAGGTTTTGGCCAAACTTGAAACGCGCCTCCAGCACATCCAGTGGCCATGCGTAGCGAAACGGCGCCCATGCGGTGTCCCACGGCGGCGCGTGGCGCAAGCAGCGACCGCACAACGCGGCCGGCCGCGCCAGCGGCTCGGCACAGCGCGCGCAGCAGCAGGTGTTGTGCGGCCACTCGGCGCGGCACGCAGCGCACAGCCCGTCGTCCGCCGCGCCGGCGCCGCACAACAGGCAGCGCGGTGGCAGCAGCAGGCCTTCCAGCCGCCGCAGTCCGTCAACTGCGCGTGTCACGATCAGGTTGACAGTCACAGGCTCCCCTCGCAGACTCGCCGCCACTTTATCGCGGAGCCGGACCATGGCCGAGTTGTGCCACGACTGGACGCGCGCGCAAGTCCTCGCGCTGTTCGACCTGCCCTTCAACGACTTGCTGGCGCAGGCGCACGCGGCGCATCGCGCGCATCACGACGCCAACGCCGTGCAGGTGTCCACGCTGCTGTCGATCAAGACCGGCGGCTGCCCCGAGGATTGCGCGTACTGCCCGCAGGCGGCGCGCTACGACACCGGCGTGCAGGCGCACAAATTGATGTCGGTCGAGGCGGTACTGGAGCGCGCGCGCGCGGCCAAGGCCGCCGGCGCCAGTCGCTTCTGCATGGGCGCGGCGTGGCGCGCGCCCAAGGATCGCGAGGTGGCGCAGGTGGCCGAAATTGTCTCTGCGGTGAAGGCGCTGGGCCTGGAAACCTGCGCCACGCTGGGCATGCTCAGCGGCACGCAGGCCGACACGCTCAAGTCGGCTGGCCTCGACTATTACAACCACAATCTCGACAGCGCGCCGGAGTTCTACGCCGAGATCATCCACACGCGCCAGTATCAGGACCGCCTCGATACGTTGGAACAGGTGCGCGCGGCAGGCATGAAAACCTGCTGCGGCGGCATCGTCGGCATGGGCGAGACGCGCGCGCAGCGCGCCGGCCTGCTACAGGTTCTGGCGACCCTGCCCGAGCATCCGCACTCGGTGCCGATCAATCGCCTGGTGCAGGTCGCCGGCACGCCGCTGGCGGGCAGCGCCGAGCTCGACCCATTCGAGTTCGTGCGCACCATCGCCGTGGCGCGCGTGCTGATGCCGGCCTCGATGGTGCGCCTGTCCGCCGGACGCGCCGGGATGAGCGACGAGCTGCAGGCGCTGTGTTTCTTCGCCGGCGCCAACTCGATCTTCCATGGCGAAAAATTGCTGACCACCGGCAACCCCGACGTGGCGCACGATCAGGCCTTGTTCGCGCGTCTCGGGCTGCACGCGCTGCACGGCGATACGGCCAGCGACGCGCACGCGCACATCGAACTCGACGCCACGGCGGACTGCTGCGTGGGCGGCTGCGGCTGCGACGCGGCGGCCTGAAGCGGTGGCTTGAGACGGCTGACATGCGCGCGGATCTGATCGAGCGCGCGGCCGCGCGCCAACGCGAACGCGCCGAGGCCGTGTTGCTGCGGCGCCTGCGCACCGTGCAGGACAGCGCCGCGCCGTGGGTCGTGCTCGATGATCGCCGCCTGTTGTCCTTCGCCAGCAACGATTACCTGGGCCTGGCCGCGCACCCGCAGGTGCGCGAGGCATTGTGCGCGGCCGCCGCACGCTGGGGCGTGGGCGCCGGCGCCGCGCACCTGCTGGGCGGGCATCGCGCGCCGCACGCCGAGCTGGAACTGGCGCTGGCCGAGTGGACCGGACGCGAGCGCGCGCTGCTGTTTGCCACCGGCTACATGGCCAATCTCGGCGTGCTCGATGCGCTGCTCGCGCCGGGCGATGTGTGCGTGCAGGACAAACTCAACCACGCCAGCCTGCTCGATGGCGCGCGCCTGTGCGGCGCCGAGCTGCGCCGCTATCCGCACGCCGATGCCGGTGCTGCATCGCGCCAGTTGGCGTTGCGCCCGCGCGGCGCCGCGCTGCTGGCCAGCGACGCCGTGTTCAGCATGGATGGCGACCTCGCGCCGCTGGCGGATCTGGCCGCGCTGGCGCAGCAGCAACACGCCACGCTGATGATCGACGATGCGCACGGCCTGGGCGTGCGCGGCGCGCGCGGCGCCGGCAGCCTGACGCAGGCTGGACTGAGCGCGCGCGACGCGCCCATCCTGATGGCCACGCTGGGCAAGGCGCTGGGCACGCTGGGCGCGTTCGTGGCCGGCGACGCGGCGCTTATCGAAGCATTGACGCAGTTCGCGCGCGCGCACGTTTATTCCACCGCGCTGCCGCCCGCGCTGGCCGCGGCGACGCTGGCCGCGCTGCGGCTGGCGCAGCAGGGTGATGAGCTGCGCGCGCATCTGCGCGCGCTGATCGCGCAACTGCGTGCCGGCGCCACCGCGCGCGGGCTGCGCCTGCTGCCCTCGACCACGCCGATCCAGCCGCTGTGGCTGGGCAATGCAACAACCGCGCAGGCATGGGCCGCTGCGCTGGAAGCACTGGGTTTCTACGTGCCCGCGATCCGCCCGCCGACCGTGCCGCGGGGTCAGGCACGGCTGCGCATCGCACTATCGGCGGCGCACACATCGGGCGATGTCGAACGCCTGCTGGATGCACTCGCCACACTGCGACAACAGCACGTAACACCCATAAACTGACGCGCGCGCCTGACGCACACATCCCCACCATGACCGAACTGTTCATCGAAACCAGCGGCCACGGCCCGACACCGCTGGTGCTGCTCCACGGCTGGGCCATGCACGGCGGCATTTTCGCGCCGCTGGCCGCAGCGCTGATGCAGGACTTCACCCTGTATCGCGTCGATCTGCCCGGCCACGGCTATTCGCGCGACTGCGACTTGCCCTTGCAGCCCAACGCCCTGTGCGCCGCGCTGCGCGCGCGCGTGCCGCGCGACGCGCTGTGGTTGGGCTGGTCGATGGGCGGCCTGTTCGCGCTCGCCGCGGCACGCGATGCCGCGCTGGCGCCGCGCGCGCTGGCGCTGCTGTCGTCCACGCCGTGCTTCGTGCAGGCGCGGGACTGGCCCCACGCCATGCCGCCAACGCAGTTCGCCGCGTTCGCGCAAGCGTTGCAGGCTGACTATCGCGCCACGGTCGAGCGCTTTCTCGCGCTCGAAGTGCTGGGCGACGTGCAGGCGCGCGCCGACTTGCGCGCGCTGCGCCAAGAAGTATTCGCGCGCGGCGAACCCGACCCGGCGCGCCTGCGCGAAGGCCTCGCGCTGCTGCAGCGCAGCGATCTGCGCGCGGATCTGTCGACACTGGGCCTGCCCGCGCTGTGGCTGGCCGGGCGCCGCGATCGCCTGGTACCGCCCGCGGCGCAACGCGCGGCGGCGGCGCTGATGCCGCACGCGCGCCATGTCGAATTGGAGCATGCCGCGCACGCCGGCTTCATCGGCCACGCCGCGCAAGTCGCGGCGGCGCTGATCACGCTGCGCGAGGCGCCACCATGAGCGACGGCTTTCGTCTGGATCGCGCGCAAGTGCGCCGCGCCTTCGCGCGCGCCGCGCGCATCTACGAGCAGCACGACGCGCTGCAGCGCGAAGTCGGGCAGCGTCTGCGCGAGCAGCTCGCGCTATGCGAAAACCCACCGCAGCGCATTCTCGATCTCGGTGCCGGCACCGGTCGCGGCGCCGCCGCGCTGGCGCGGCGCTATCCCGACGCACACGTCATCGCGCTGGATCTGGCCCTGCCCATGCTGCACGCCGCGCGCCGCCACGCCGGATGGCGCGGACGACGCTACGCGCGCGTGGCCGGCGATGTGCTGCAATTGCCGTTCGCCGATGGCGTGTTCGATCTGCTGCACTCGAACCTGTGCATCCAGTGGATCGCCGATCCGCGGCCGCTGTTCGTGGAGTTGCTGCGCGTGCTGCGTCCGGGCGGTTTCCTGCTGTTGTCCAGCTTCGGCCCCGACACCTTGCGCGAGCTGCGCGCGGCCTGGGCCGCCGCCGATGGCACGCATCCACACGTGTCGCGTTTTCTGGACATGCACGATCTGGGCGATGCCGCGCTGGCCACCGGTCTGCGCGACCCGGTGCTGGGCTGCGAGCGCCTGACGCTGACTTATGCCGACGTCGGCGGCTTGTTGCTCGAGCTGAAAGGCCTGGGCGCCACCAACGCCGATGCGGCACGCGTGCGCGGTCTCACCGGCAAGACGCGTCTGGCGCGCATGCAGGCAGCGTATCCGCGCCTGGCCGAGGGCCGCATCGCCTCGACCTGGGAAATCGTGTACCTACATGGCCACGCTCCGCGCGAGGGAGAACCAAGACGCACGCCGCAAGGCCAGGAAGCCACGTTCTCGCTGGCCGCGCTGCGCGCGCGGCGCGGCGCGCAAGTCGGCGCGACGCGTGCATGAGGCACCTGCAGTTCGGTCGGATGCGTGGCAAAAGCCGCCGCATCGACGCCAGTTCGCGCAAACTTGGGGCCAAGCGTGATCAAGTTCGCGATGGCCGCCGCAACTTGCCGCGCCGCGCGGGTGCCGGCTAGTCTCGGCACACTGCGGCAGGGGCCGCACCGGGGAACGCAATGGACGATCGCAGCGCACTGGTTCGCGACCTCAGCCTGCCGCTGGCCAGCGGCAAGGGTTGGGTCAAGTTCGTGGGCATCATCAACATCATCACCGGCGTGCTCACCGCGCTGAGCATCGTCGGCATCCTGTGGGCATGGATTCCGATCTGGATGGGCGTGCTGTTGCTGCAGTCCGGTGGCGCCATCGAGCGCGCGCAAATGGCCGGCGACGAATCCGCGCTGCGCATGGCGCTGGACAAACTGCGCGTGTATTTCATCATCCAGGGCGTGCTATTCATCATCGGCCTGGTGGTGATGGCGCTGTTCTTCATGCTGTTCTTCGGCGCGCTGATGGCGGCGATAGCCAACCACAACATCTACAACATGTGACAGCGCCGCATGCGCAGACGCCCACGCGCATCAGCCGCGGGGCGTCTGCGCATGGCGAATCACACCATGCGCTTGAGCGTATCGTCACCGCGGAACGCGTGATGCCACAGCGCCGCGGCGATGTGCAAGCCGATCACCCAGTAGAAAATATCGCCGAGATCCACATGGATCTCCTTGATGCTGCGCGCGAGCGCCGGATGATCGGGCCGGATCAATAACGGAATCGCCAAGCCGAACGGCAGATTCACCGCGTGCCCGCCCAACTCGACAGCCGCGAGACCCAGCAGCGGCTGCACGATCAGGAAGGCATACAGCAGCGCGTGCGTGATCTGCCCCGGCAGATGCAGCAAACGCGGGACTGGCGGCGTCACCGGCGGCGCGCCATGGCGCAGGCGCAGCATCAGCCGCGGCGCGATCAGCAGCAGCACCGCGAGCCCGGCCGCGAAATGCGCTTCCAGCATCTGCGCGCGATCACCGCGCGGCAGCCAACCCATGATGTTGATGAACGCATAGGCCAGCAGCACGCAGGCGAAGATCAGCCAATGCAGCGTGCGCTGCCCATGCGAATAGCGTGGGCGCAGCGGGTCCATCGAGGCCATGCGGGGTTGCCCCAGGTCGAAAGCGCGCCAGCCTAGCAGGCCGCACACGGTGCCCATGCGGCCGCAAGGCTACCCGCGTCTTACCGTTCGGTAAGGCGCTGAACCCCGCTACTGCTGCGCGTAGCGCTGCCACGCCGGCAACCGCGCATCAGCATCGGTGCTGCGCAGCGGATTGATATCCAGCCCGCCGCGGCGGGTAAAGCGCGCATGCACGGTCAACGCCGTGCACGCACCGTGCCGCATCAGATCCAGCCAGATGCGCTCGACGCACTGCTCGTGAAAAGCCGCATGCTCGCGATAGCTGACCAGATACGCCAGCAGCGCGGCATGATCGAGCGCCGGTCCAGCGTAGTCGATCACCACCGTGGCCCAATCCGGCTGTCCGGTGACCGGGCAATTGCAGCGAAACAGCGTGCTGTACACGGTTTCGTGCGCGCGCCCCGCGGGCGCGTGGCGCAGCAGCTCTGCCTGCGGCGGACCATGGCAGGCGGGCGCGACCTCAAGCTCATCCAGCGCGTCACCCGGCGGGGCATGCAGGCGCAGCCGCGCCCACACCGCGGAATCCAGCAGCGCCACCTGTACCGCGCTACCGGCCGCGGCGGAGAGATCCTGCGCGATGCGCGCGCGCGCAGCATCCGCGTCGGCCATGCGCGCGCCGGCATAGCCGTTGAGGTACAGCTTCAGCGATTTCGATTCGATCAGTTGCGGCGAATCCGCCGGCACACGCAACTCAGCCAGCGTCCGCACCGGTTTGCCACGATCATCCAGCCATGACAGCTCGTAACAGCCCCACAAATCCTCGCCGTGAAACGGCAGCGGCGCATGCGGCGCCAGGCCGAGATCGGCACGCGCCGCGGCGCGCGGGATCGGCACCAGCACACTGGCATCGATATGCCGCGGATACACGGCTGGCTTGCCCAGCGCGGTATGTTCGTAGGGATTCATGGTCAACGACGGGTGCGGCGCCGGATGGCGCCCGCGTATTGTAGGTGGCGCCGCCGCGACGCGGTGCTCAGTCTTCAGCTTGCGCATCCGCGAACGGAATGGGACGCGCGAAGTGATAACCCTGCATCTGCTCGCAGCCGCGCGCGGCCAGCCAGTGGCGTTGCGCCTCGTTCTCCACGCCCTCGGCCACCACGCTCAGGCCGAGACTGTGCGCGAGCTGGATGATCGAGGCGCAAATCAGCGCATCGTCGCGATCGCCGAGCACATCGCTGACGAACGAGCGGTCGATCTTGAGCTTGTCCACCGACAGCCGGTGCAGATAACCGAGGCTGGAATAGCCGGTGCCGAAGTCGTCGATGGCGATACCCAGACCGAGCCGCTTGAGCTGCTGCAGGATGTCCTCGGCCTTGCCAGGATCGGCCATCAGCGCGCTTTCGGTGATCTCCAGTTCCAGCAGCGCGGGATCGGCGCCACTGGCCGCCAGCGCCTCGCGCACATCGCCCACGAAATCACCCAGCATCAGTTGTTGCGTGGAGACATTCAGCGCCACCTTGCAACCGGCCGCTGCAAGTCCCTGCAACTGCTGCTGGCGCCGACAGGCTTCGTGCAGCACCCAGCGTCCCACCGGCAGGATCAAGCCGGACTCTTCCAGCAGCGGCACCAGCGCGCCGGGGCTGCGCAGATCTTCCGGTCCGTGTGGCCAGCGCAGCAGCAGCTCGACGCCGACGATGGCGCCGCTGACGCCGTCATGGATGGTCTGGTAATGCAGCGCCAATTCGCGCCCGAGATCGCTGCCGCGCAAACGCGAGATCACCGCCAGACGCTGACGCGCGACCTCGTGCAGGTGCGTGCTGTAGGTCACGCTGCGGTTGCGGCCCAGGCGCTTGGCCTCATGCATGGCCGCGTCGGCCGAGCGCATCAGCGCATCGGCGCTGTCGCCATGCTCGGGCGCCAGCGCCACGCCGATGCTGCAGTTGAGTTGCTGCAGTGTTCCCTGCAATTCGATCGGTCGGCGCACGTTGTCGCTGATGAGCTCCAGCACGCGCTGCAGTTGCGCGGTGATCCGCGGCACCAGCGCCACGAACTCATCGCCGCCGAAACGCGCCAGCAGCACCGTCCCGGGCAAGACGGCGCGCAGGCGCATGCCGAGCTTGCGCAGCAGCTCGTCACCGCTGGCGTGGCCCAGTGCATCGTTGATCAGCTTGAATTGATCGAGACCCAGATGCACCAGCGCCAGCGGCTCGCGCGGCAGCTGCGCGTTGACGTCGGCCAGCAACGCGCGGCGATTGGGCAGCCCGGTGAGCTCATCGCTCAGCGCCAGTTGCTGCAGGTGGTCCTCGGCGCGGCGTTCCTCGCTGATGTCCTGCTGGATGCCGACCCAGTGGCTGAGTCCATGCGCATCGCGTACCGGCGCGATGCGCAGGCGATTCCAGAACAGACTGCCGTCCTGCCGGTAATTGCGCACCACGACGCTGGCCGAATTGCCATCGGCCATGGCCTGATCCAGCTCGCGCAATCCGGGCTGGTCGGCGTCGTCCCGATACAGGAAGCGCGCGTTGCGCCCGATGACGGCGTCTGCCCGATAGCCGGTGATGTGCGTGAACGCGGGATTGACGTAAACTAGCGGCAGATCAGGATCGCGCGCATCGCTGATGACCACGCCGTTCTCGACCGCTTCGACCGCGCGCTGCAGCAACCGCGCCTCGGCCTCGGCGCGCATCTGACGGCTGATATCGCGCGCGACCATGTACCAGGTGTCGCTGCGCGCGCGCACGAAACCCAGCTCCACCCAGGTCGCCTCGGCGCGTCCGCGCAGGCGACATTCGACGGTTTCACTGGCCTCGCCCAATTGCAGATTCAGGCAGGCATCGCGCATGCGCGCGCGATGCTCGCTCTCCAGCAGATCCATGAGCGTGCTGCCGACATTATCCGCGCCGAGCCCGAACTGGCTGCGCAAGGACGCATTGGCTTCGATGATGCGCGAATCGCCATCGAGGATGCCAAAGCCATCGGCGGAGAGGCGAAAGAACGCCACGCGCTCCTGCTCGACCGCGGCCAGTCGGCGCTCGGCGCCCACGTCGCGCAGCAGCACCTGCACGCCACCGACCTCGCTGCCACGAAAATCGGCGATCTGCAGTTGTCCCTCGAATGCGCTGCCATCCAGGCGGCGCACGGTGCTTTCCGATGTTTGTGTTGGGGCGGCGCCTGGCGATCGACACAAGGCCGCCGCGGCCGGCTCGAACAGATCTTCGACGACAAGTCCATGCAGACGCTCGGGCGCATCGCCTTTGAGCAGCATCACCGCCGCGGTGTTGGCCATGCGCACGTGCCCATCCCGCAGCACCAGCAACGGCGCCGGCATCTGCTCGACCAGCACGCGATAGTTTTGCACGCGCTGTTGCAAATCGCGCTGCGCGTTCACCTCGCGGCTGCGGTCGTGCATGCCGCCGACCATGCGCACGGCATGCCCGGCCGCATCGCGCAGGATATAGCCGCGGTCACGGACGTCGATGTATTGACCGTCCTTGTGCCGATAGCGGTAATCCTCCTGCCACTGCTCCCGGTCGCCACGCAGCGCCGCCGCGAAGCTGGCCTCGACGCGGGCGCGATCATCGGCATGGATGCGCGCGCTCCAATCCGCGAGATGCGGCGTGCCACACGCCGCGTCATGGCCAAACAGCGCGGTGTAGCCCTCGTTCCACCACAGCGTGTCGGCGGCAATATCGAAGTCCCAGATGGCATCGTGCGAGGCGCGCGCGGCCAGGCGCAGGCGCGCCTCGCTGAACTCCAGCGCCCCGCGTGCCAACTCGGCCGCGGTCACATCCAGCAGCATGACCATGCGTGCGCCGTGGCCGTCGAACAGGATGTCCTGACCGAACACGCGGCAACGCAGCGGCGCACCACTCTTACGCCGCATGGCGTAGATGCCGGCGTCGGCGTGCTCCGGGCTGCTGCTGGTGATGTGACGCGCGAAGCGCGCGCGCTCTTCCACGGCCAGCATTTCCGAGGCATGCAACGCCAACATCTCGGCGCGCGTGTGGCCGAGCATGTCGATCGCGGCGTCATTCACCGCCAGCACGGTCAGCGTGCCGCGCTCATACACCGCCATGGGCGCCGGGTTGCGCTCAAACAGGTAGCGGTATTGCGCCGCCTGCCGTTGCTCGCGCTGGCCGGCTGCGACCAGCGCGCTGACATCGCGCACGGTGCCCAGCAGCACGCGCCGACCATCGCCGCGCGTGTGCAGCTCGCCGTGCTCATCGAGGGTGCGCACGCCGCCATCGCCGCGCACGATGCGATAGCGCACGTCCAGCGTCTCGCCAGTTTGCAGGCTGTGCTCGCGCAGCGCGGCGAGGCGTGGCTGGTCTTCGGGATGCACGCGACGAATGAAATCGGCATAACTGCCGTCGAACGCGTCGCGCTCGATGCCGAACAGCGCCATGGTGGCATCCGACCAGGCCAGCCAGCCCTGCGCGATGTCGTATTCCCAGTAGCCGATGCCGGCCATTTTTTGCGCGTCGAGCAGGCGCTGCTGCTCGCGCATCCGGGCTCGCAGTTGTGCGCGAGTGCGCAGCCACAGCCGCAACAGCCATAGGGCCACGAAGACGGCAACCACAAGCGCGATCACGAGGACGACGATGACGAGCGTGGCCAGACTCATGCGCGTTGCCGCTGGATTTCACTACGCAGGCGCACGCACATCGCGGCGTGCAGGCCACGGGCTGATCGCAACAAACGCCCCGGCAGGCCATGATCGTGCATGCCATCCCCTGATCGCAGCGGCGGCGCATGCCGTCCTCCGTGAATTTATACTCAATTAGTAGAAAATTGAACCCCGGATCGCGAAGCACGTTAGTGCATTAACCCGCGCACAAGCCACGCGCACGACGTACGCGACCTGTGTCGCATGCAATTGCAAGGTCTGTGGGCGTGCATTGCATGCGACACGCTGATCAACGGGGTGGGTCGCAGCGCCCGGCCAGATCATCCATGACGTTCATGTAATTGATGCAGGCGGCATAGGGCGATTCGTAGGGACTGAAATACTTGTGCACATCGCCATCACTCCAGTGCTTGGTGGCCATGTAGTAGAAGTGATCGCTGGTTTGCAGGCGGCGCCAATCTTCCAGCAGCGCCACCGCATCCGCCGTGGCGGGCGTATTGCGCAAGCTCTTGGCCAACCCGTAGCAACGCGCCAGCGCGGTGCGCTGGATGGCATTGCCATCCCAGGCCGAGGTATCGCGCTCCTGGTCGGCCCACGAGATCGCCTGCGGCAAATCCAGTCGCGCGGCATCAACCGGCACGCTGCGCGCGGCTTGCGTCGGGGTGACGAAGCGGAAACAGCCGCGCCGCAGCAACTCGCCCGGCAACGCGCGCATGAACGCGAAGATGCCGCTGTCGGCCCACTGGTGCTCGCCGAAGGTTTCGTAATCCATGTACAGGCCGATGAAACCGCCCTGCGCGGCGCGCGCTTCAGCCTCGGCCTGCAGCCAGTCGGCGTAGCGCGTCGCGGTCAGCGGCCACGCGCTCCAGTGCCGATCCGAAAAGCGAAACGCGAGGTCATCGCTGAGGCGGTAATGGCGCGGCAGCGCCGCCAATCCGGGCGCCGCGGAAAATCGATACGCATGTGACGCACTGCGCCCCTGCAGCAGACGCTCGGCGCCCTCGATGCACACGCCACCGAAGCCCATCGCCGCGACCTGCGTGAGCACGCGATCACTGGTGATCAACTCGGTGTTGCGAAAACTCCCGGCGCACGCGCCCAGCAGTTGCGCGCAGCTTGCCTGATGCAACCGCACCTGCGCGGCGAATTCCTGCGCATCATGCAGTGCGGCCAGGCTGTGGTGCGAAGTCTCGGTGAGCAGCTCGACTGCGCCGGTGGCCAGCAGTTCGCGAAACGACAGCAAGACCTGTGGCGCCCAGGCTGCCATCTGCTGCAGGGCCGTGGTGGTGATGGAAAAACTCACGCGAAAATGCGGCGCGTGCGCGCGGATCGCGCCCAGCAGCAGCGCATTCATCGGCAGATAGCAGTGCTGCGCCACGCGCCGCAGGATGGCGGCATTGACCGCATCGTCGAAGTAATCGTGCGCGCGGCCGATGTCCTTGTAGGTGTAGTGGCGCAGACGCCACGGTTGATGCACCTGGAAATAGAAGCAGATATCCAGACTCATGACGGCGCGCCGCTGCTGGCGCCGAGGATCTCCACATATTCCGCGAGAATGTGCTGCGCCGAGGTATCCCATGACAGGCGCGCAAGCTGCGCGCGGCCATCCGCGACCATCTGCTGCGCAAGCTCGGGCCAGCGCAATACGGCGAGCATCTGATCGGCGAGCTTTTCGTGATCCCAGAAGTCGGCTTGCAGACTGGGACTGAGCACCTCGCGCACGCCTGACTGCCGCGACAGGATCACCGGCGTGCCGGCGGCGAGCGCTTCCAACGCGACCAGACCGAACGGCTCCGACACGCTGGGCATGACCAGCAGGCGCGCTTGCGCCAGCACGTGCGCGACATCGCGCGCACCCAGAAAGCCGCGAAACTCGACGCGCTGGCGCACGCCCAGTTCGATCGCCAACTGCTGAAGCTGCGCCAGCATCGCGCCGTTGCCGCACACCACGAAGCGCGTGTCCGGCTGATGCCGCGCTACCTCGGCGGCCGCGCGCAGAAAATGATCGGGGCCTTTCTGCAACGCCAGGCGCCCCAGAAACACCACCCAGGGCAGCCGCGCCGCCATCGCCACGAGCGGACGCGCGGGCAACACCGGGGCGTCGGGCGCGTTGTAGATCACCTCGATCTTGTCGGCGGCAATACCGTAGCGCTCGATCAGCACGCCACGGGTGTACTCGCTGACCGCGAACACGCGCGCGGCGCGCGCGCAGGCCGCGCGTTCGATGGCCTCGATGCGCGCATCCGCGCCCGCGCCGCTGCGATCGTATTCGGTCGAATGCACATGCACGCACAGCGGCCAGTGGCGTGCGTCGGCCAGCGCCAGCGCGGCGGGAAAACTCATCCAGTCGTGGGCGTGGATCACATCGGCGTCGACGCGCGCGCCCAGATCGCGCACCAGACGCGCGTAACGCGCTACCTCGTGCGCCAGGTCGACGCCATACAGCGCGTCTCCCTCGGCATCGCCCTCGGCCAGTTCTGTCGACACAACGCGCCGATGTCGCGGCGCCGGCAACGGCAGATAGGGCCGCAAGCGCGCATCCAGCACCAGGCGCTGCAAGCGCCCCGGCATCGCAGCACTTGCGTTGCTGGTCGCGCGCGGGCGCCGCAGCCACGCGGCGACGCCGGCCACGCGCAGTCCACGCGCCTGCAGCACGCGGTCGTAGCGCGGCAGCACAAACAACACCTCGACGCCGGCCTGCGCCAGCGCGCGCGCGATGCCCTGGCTGGCCTTGCCCAGGCCGCCGGCGATGCGCGGCGGGTATTCCCAGCCCAGCATCAGCACGCGCAGCGGTATAGCGTGAACCATCCTGTTCTCCATCGATGACCCACCGGCAAGCACTGGCGCGGCCATCGCAGCGTGCAACCTGCTTGCTTGATCGCGGGTGCGGACGATTGATCGCGCCCCGCAGTCGCCGCCGACTCCGCCTGCGCCCGCCAGATCGGCAGCGCTGGCTCAGGCGGGCGCTGTCAGTTCGAGTTGCCAGTCGCGGCCTTCCCAGTCGCGGCCATCAAGAAAGCGGCGCGTGAATTCGAGCGAACGCGCTGTGGTCAGCGCCGCGCCATCCAGATGCACGCCATGCATGCCCAGCCCGGTGGGCGCGCTGGGCACATCACGCACGCCCTGCCAACCGTCGTGGCCAAGGTGCAGCACGAACGGCGCATCGCCCTCGATCAACACGGGCCGCGCGGCATCGAGCTGCGCGCCGGGTGCCTGCGGCCGCCACAGTTGCACGGCGGCCACACGCGGCGTGACGTAGCGCGCAACGACCTCCGCCAGTTGTTCGATCGGCGACTTGCGCTGCATCACCGTGGCCAGCTTGATGAATTCGGCGTGCGCCCAGACCAGCGGCATGGCGCTGCCGGTGGGGCGTCCCGGGTACAGGCCACGCGCGGGAATCGGTTCGCTGTCCCAGATCTGCTCGGGCAGCATGCCGCCCTCGCTGGCCGAGGCCAGCATGGCATCGAGGTAGGGCCGCGCGTCCGCGCCGGCCTGCACCGCGAACTGGCCGCGCTCACCGGTCAGCAGCGGCCAGGCGCGGCCGACGCCGGTGCCGTCGAAGGCACGACCGTCACGGTGCTCGCCGTAGCCATCCTCGTTGTAGCGCCGGTAGAAGGCGCCTGAGGGCGTTTGCACGCGCAGCAGCGCATCGACCAGACGCGTGGTGTCGACGATGCGCGCGTCCGCGGCATCGCGCAAACCCAGACGCACCAGATACAGATACTCCAGCCCCAGCAGATCGCGCGCAGCGACCACCACGCGGCCGCGATTCTTCAGCGCGATCTCGCTGTGCTGCGCGTCCTGCCCAGGCGGGGCGATGCGCACGTAATGACCGTGCGTGCCGTGCGCGCGGTCCAGCTCGGTGTCCTGCACGTACACCCACGATTCGATGCGCGCGTTCCAGTCATCGGCCAGCAGCAGCGCGTAGCGCGCATCCGCCGCATCCAGAAAACCGTGCGCGGCGCCGGCCACCAGCGCGGCGATGGCCGCGGCCAGGGTGAAGGGATTGATGCCGGGGTTCTCCTCCCAGCGATCCTGCGGACTCAACGGTCCGGTGCGCGCCACGAAACGCAACGCGCGCCGCACCATCGCGGTGGCCGCGGCGCGCTGACCATCGAGCAGGCCAAGTTCGTCGAGCTTGGCCGCCAGCAGCACCGGCAGCGCGGCTTCATCGAGCTGCACGCCGGTCCAGTACGGGCGCCCGTCGGTGTAGAAATTCTGCGCCCAGTGGCCGTCGTCCTGCTGCGTGGCGATCAGATACGAAAGCAACGCGCGGCTCTCCTCGTGGTGCGCGCAGGCGAGCATGGCGAAACCGGCTTCCACCGCGTCGCGCGACCACACCAGGTGATAGCCGCCCGGATCATCGCGGGTATTGCCCCATGGAATGCTGAGGCTGGCGATCAGCGCGCCCGGATAGCGGCGATCGTCGTGCACCTTCAGCACCATCGCCGAGCGGCGCACGGCCTGCTTCAGCACGGGATCCTTGAGCTCGCACCGCAGCCCGCGCGACCAGTGCCGCCAGCCCTCGACAAAGCCCGCGCGCGCGGATTCATAACCCTGCGCCAGGGATGCGCGCGCCAGGGTCTGCGCGCCTTCCAGCGTATCGGCGAAACTCAGCGCCAGCACGCCGTGGAGCGCATTCAACTCGCCCAGCAAGGCCACGTTGCCGTTGCTGGCGCTGGCGTACGTCCAGGTCATCGCGTCGTGCTGCTGGAAGTCCTGCCAACCATCGGAGACGCCGACATAGCCGGCGCTGCCGCGCGCGAAACCCTGATCGGCCACCAGCATCAGCGCGTTGTCCTGTTTCAGCGCGGCCAGGCCGTGCGCATGCACCAGCGCGCTGTTGTCGTGTCCCGATCCGCCCAGGTGTGGCGCCAGCAGCGCGTACAGCCTGAGTCCATTGCCGTGCAGGCGATAGCGGATCAACACCACGTCGCGCAGCGGGTCGGCCAGCACCTCGAACTCCAACTTGTAGCGCTCATGCTCATGCACCACTTTGGGCAGCGGCACTTCCGCATCGGGCGTGCTCAGTTGATAGCGGTGCTCGCGCTTGACCTCGCACCAGAAATCCTCGCCGGCGACGATGAAGCCCAGATCGCGGATTTGCGGCAGGCTGCACGAGGGCCAGTACACCTCGTCCAGAATGCCGTAGCCCAGCGTGAACCAGACGCGGCCGGAACCCAGCGCGGTGCCGACGATATCCTTGGCGCTGCTGCTCCATGCCGGCGCCATGCCCGGGCATCCGGGTGCGTTCATGCGACATCCCCTGAACCCGCAGCGATCGAACGCCAGCGCAAGCCGGCGTCCAGCACGCGCGCCTGCGTGGCCGGCCCTTCGCCGCCAGCGGGATAAAAATCGGGGCTGCCGTGCTGCCACGCGCGCAACACCGGATCGACGATGCGCCACGCCCACTCCACCTCGTCGAAGCGCAGAAAATGCGCGCGCTCGCCGGCCAGCGCGTCGATCAGCAACTGTTCGTAGGCGGAAAACCCGCTGTCGCCGGCGCTCTCATAGGGCGCGGTCAGGGTCACGCTGTGGCCTTCAAGCTGCAGCCCGGGGCGCTTGGCGGTGAGCTGCAAGTCCATGCGCTGCTCGGGCTTGATGCGCAGCACCAGCCAGTTGGGCTCGTCGGCCCGCACCAGGCCCGGCAGCGGCCCCGGCACGCGCCGAAACTGCACGGCGATTTCCGAGGTTTCCGCCGCCAGACGCTTGCCGCTGCGCAGATAAAACGGCACGCCCTGCCAGCGCCAGTTGTCGATCTCCAGACGCAGCGCGGCGAAGGTTTCGGTGTTGGAGCCGCGCGCGACGCCGGGCTCGCGGCGATACGCCGGCAGCGTCTTGCGCCCTTGCCGACCGGCGCGATACTGGCCGCGCACCGCGTGCGCATCGAGATTGCGCGAGTCGATGGCCTTGACCGCGCGCAGCACCTCGACCTTGTGATCGCGCAACACCTCGCCATCCCACGTGGACAAAGGCTCCATCGCGGCCAGACTGAACAACTGCATGAGATGGTTTTGCAGCATGTCGCGCAGCGCGCCGGCCTTGTCGTAATAGGCTGCGCGGTGTTCCACGCCCAGGGTTTCGGCGTAGGTGATCTGCACCTGGGCGATGTGCTGCGCATTCCACACCGGCTCCAGCAGGCGGTTGGCGAAGCGCATCACCATCAGATTTTGCGTGGCCTCCTTGCCGAGGAAATGATCGATGCGCAGTACTTGTGCTTCATCCCAGTGCTGGTGCATTTGCGTGCGCAGTACCTCGGCGCTGTGCAGATCGGTGCCAAAGGGTTTTTCCACCACCAGGCGCCGCCAGCCGCCGCGCGGCGGCTGGGCGAATCCGGCCGCGCCCAGCGCCTGCGCCGCGGTGCCGAACAGCGGCGGCGGCAGGGCCAGATAAAACAGTGTGCCGGGACTGAGGCGCTCGGCGATGGCCGAGACGTCCTGCGGCGTGAGCTGGCCGCTGGCGTAATCGAGCTGCTTGACGAAGCCTGCCGCCGCGCGCGCATCGAAGTCGTCGGCGAAAGCGCGCAAGGCCTTGTCGATATGGCTTTGAAAGCGCGCGCGCGACCACGGCTCCATGGCGTAACCGAGGATGCGCAGATCGCGCGTCAGGCCTTGTCGATGCAGGCGATACAGCGCCGGCATCAGCAGGCGCTGGGTGAGGTCACCGGTAGCGCCGAGAATGACCAGCGTGCGCGCGGCGGCCACGGTCACTTCCCCCCGGCCGTTTTCTCGGCATGGCCACCAAAGGCGTGGCGCATGGCCGACATCACCTGATTGGCGTACAGCGCGTTGCCGCGCGAGGAGAAACGCGCGAACAGCGCCGCCGCGAGTTGCGTGGCAGGCACGCCCTCGTCGATGGCGGCCTGCAGCGTCCAGCGACCTTCGCCGGAATCGGATACGCGGCCCGCGTAGGACTTCAGCTCGTCGTCCTGCAACAGCTCTTCGGCGGTCAGGTCCAGCAGCCAGGAGCCGATCACCGTGCCGCGCCGCCACAGTTCGGCGATCTCGGCCAGGCGCAGCTCGTAGCGATAGCGCTCGGGATTCTCCAGCGGCGTGGTCTCGGCATCGGCCTGCTGGGCGCTGCTGCCGGCATTGGCGTGGCGCAGCACGTTGAAGCCCTCGGCGTAGGCGGCCATCACCGCGTACTCGATGCCGTTGTGCACCATCTTGACGAAGTGCCCGGCGCCGTTGGACCCGCAGTGCAGATAACCCTGTTCGGCCATGTCGGGCTTGCCCTTGCGCCCGGCGCTACGCGGCGCGGAGTCCACCCCCGGCGCCAGCACCGCGAAGGCGGGTTCGAGGCGGACGAATGCGCGCTTGGGGCCGCCAATCATCAGGCAGTAGCCGCGCTCACGGCCCCACACGCCGCCGCTGACGCCGACGTCCATGTGGTCGATGCCAGCCTTGCGCAGACGCTCGGCGCGGCGCAGATCCTCGACGTAGTGCGAGTTGCCGCCGTCGATCACGCAGTCGCCCCTGGACAGCAGCGGCAGCAGCTCGTCGAGCACGGCATCGACCGCGCCGGCTGGCACCATCAGCCACACCGCGCGCGGTGCCGGCAATGCCGCGACCAGCGCGCGCAGCGAAGCGGCCGCCTTCGCGCCAGCCTCGCGCACTGCGGCACGCGCCTTGGCGTTGGCGTCGTAACCGACGCAGGCAATACCGCCGTGGTGCAGGCGCGCGGCCATGTTCAGGCCCATGCGGCCGAGGCCGATGAAGCCCAGTTGCAGTCCATTCTTCTTTGCCGAGACCTTGCTCATGCCACATCCTCCCAGAGTCGGACACCGCCCTTGAATGCGTTGGCGTTGTCGCCACGACGCACGTCTTTGGGCAGATCATCCAGATGTTTGACGTTGCCACCGCCGAGCACCACGTAATCGGGTCGCAGGGCCTCGCGCAGCAGCGTGATGATTTCGAACACGTTGTCGTGCCACTTCTTCTTGTGCTGCTCGCGGTAAGCGTCGCTGACGTAGTACTCGTAGCTGCGCTTGCGAAATGGCAGGTGCGCCAACTCCGTGGCCTCGACGCGACCCTCGACGATCATCGCCGAGCCCAGGCCAGTGCCCAGCCCCAGAAACAGCATGCGTCCACCGGCATAACTGCCCAGCGCCTGCATGGCGGCATCGTTGATCACCCGCACCGGGCAGGCGAAGGCTTTTTCAAAATCGAAGCCCACCCAGCCCGTGCCCAGATTGGCCGGCTCGTGCACGATGCGCCCGTGCACCACCGGCGCCGGAAAACCCATGCTCACGCGGTCGAAGTGCGCGCCGCGCAGTGCCTTGCGCAGGGCTGGCAGCATGCGCTGTGGCGTCATGTCCGGGCCGGAGACGATCTTGATTTCCTCGCGTCGTCCCTGCAGCAACGCCTTGACGTGGTTGCCGCCGACATCCAGCACCAGCGTGCGCGGCGCGGCGCGCGCGGCGGGCGCGGCGCGGCGTGCATGCCGGTACCACTGGATCGCGGCATTGGTCGAGGCGTCGTGCTGCAGGCGCTTGCGCGGCGCCTCGATCTCGCCTGCCACGCGCAGCGCCAACTGTTTGCCCAGCTCCACGCCCCACTGGTCGAAGGGATTGATGTCCCACACGCAGGCCTGGGTGAACACGCTGTGCTCGTACAACGCCACCAAGCTACCCAGCGTCGCCGGCGTGAGCCGATCGGCCAGCAACAGGCTGGACGGGCGATTGCCATCGAATACCTTGTGCGGCACCAGCGCCGCCGGCGTGCCCTCGGCCCTGACCTGCGCCGCGGACTTGCCGAAGGCCAGCGCCTCGGCTTGCGCGATGACGTTGGCCAGCAGCAGATCCTGATGCCGGCCCAGCGGCTGCAGCGCCTGACCGAAGGCGATGAAATCGCAGGGAATCAGGCGCGTGCCCTGGTGGATCAATTGGTAAAACGAGTGCTGGCCATTGGTGCCCGGCTCGCCCCAGAACACCGCGCCGGTGGCGTAATCGACGCGCTTGCCATCGCGCCGCACCGACTTGCCGTTGGACTCCATGGTCAGTTGCTGCAGGTAGGCCGGGAAGCGCTTGAGGTATTGCGCATACGGCAATACCGCCACGGTCTCGCTGCCGAAAAAGTTGCCGTACCAGACGTTGAGCAGGCCCATGATCACCGGCAGGTTGTGCTGCAGCGGTGCCTGGCGGAAGTGCGTGTCCATGGCGTGGAAGCCGGCCAGCATTTCCATGAACGCCGGCGCGCCGATGGCGAGCATGGTCGAGAGCCCGATCGCCGAGTCCATCGAATAGCGACCGCCTACCCAGTCCCAGAACGCGAAGGCGTTCTCACGCGCGATGCCGAAGGCCTCGACCGCGTCGAGGTTGGTCGACAGCGCCACGAAGTGTTTGGCCACGGCGCGCTTGTCGCCGCCGCAAGAGGCCAGCAGCCAGTCGCGCGCGCTGTGCGCGTTGGTCATCGTCTCGAGCGTGGTGAAGGTCTTGGAGGCGACGATGAACAGGGTTTCATCGGGGCGCAGCCCGCGCACGGCCTCCTGGAAATCGGTGCCATCGACGTTGGATACGAAGCGCAGCGTCAGGCTGCGATCGCTGTAATGGCGCAGTGCCTCATGGGCCATCACCGGGCCGAGATCGGAACCGCCGATGCCGATGTTGATGATGTTGCGGATCGGTCGCCCGCTGTGGCCCTTCCACTGCCCAGAGCGCACCGCTTCGGTGAAGGCGCGCATCTGCGCCAGCACCGCTTGCACCTCGGGCACGACATTGACGCCATCGACCACAATCACCGCGCTGGCCGGCGCGCGCAGCGCGGTGTGCAGCGCCGCGCGGTGTTCGGTGAAGTTGACTTTCTCGCCGTTGAACATGGCTTCGCGGCGTGCCTCCAGACCCGATGCGCGGGCCAGATCCAACAGCGTGCGCAGGCTGGCGTCGTCGATGCGGTGCTTGGCGTAATCCAGGCGCCAGCCGGCGGCTTCTTGCGTGTAGCGCTGCGCGCGCTTGGCGTCCTGCGCGAACAGATCGCGCAAATGCAGTTTTTGCAGCCGCGCGTGGTGTTGCTGCAGCGCCTGCCAGGGTGTGGGGCGACGCGACGCGCTCATGACGCTTTCCCCATGCGCTGGGCGATGCTTTGCAGCAGCGAATTCCACGAGGCCACGAACGCCGCGGCGCCCTCTTGCTGCAAGGTCTGCCCCAACGGCTCGACCGCAAGGTCCAGCGCGGCAAAGCGCTGCAGCTCACGCTCGTGCGCGTCGCCCGTGGTCGCCATCGGCACATCGAACGTGCCGTGATCGAGCGCGGCCAGCAGGGTCTTTTCCGGCATGGTGTTGACGCTCAGCGGCGCGATCAAATGATCGACATACAGCGTGTCGCTGGCCTGCGGGTCTTTCGTGCCGGTGCTGGCCCAGAGCAGGCGCTGCGGGCGCGCGCCACGATTCATCAGACGCCGCATGCGCGCCGAACCCACCACATCCAGATAGGCGCGATAAATCTGCGCGGCCACGGCCAGCCCGAGCCGGTTGCGCAACTCGGCGGGCACCTTGTCGGCCACCTTGACGTCCCAGCGGCTGATGAATACCGAGGCCACCGAAGCCACATCCAGCGCCAGGCCATCGCGCTCGCGACGCTCCAGTCCACGCATCCAGGCCTCGGCCGCGGCGCGATACTGCTGCGTCGAAAACAGCAGGGTGACGTTGATCGGAACGCCGCGATGGATCAGCGTTTCGATGGCCTCGATGCCCGCATGCGTGCCTGGCACCTTGATGTACAGATTGGGCGTATCGGCGCGCGCATGCAGCACCGTGGCCTGTGCGATCGTGCCCGCGGCATCGTCAGCCAGCAGCGGCGAGACTTCCAGCGACACCCAGCCGTCCACGCCGCCGGTGCGCGCGTGCAGCGGCGCGAACAATTCGGCCGCGGCACGCAAATCCTCCAGCGCCAGATCGAAAAACACCGCCTCGGGATCCTTGTCGCCAGCGGCGCGAATCGCCGCGTCATAGTCGGAGCTGTTGCGGATGGCGTGCTCGAAAATCGTCGGGTTGGAAGTCAGGCCGCTGACGCCCGCTGTATCGCGGTAACGCGCCAGGCCGCCGTCGCGCAGCAGCGCGCGGGTGATGTTGTCGAGCCAGAAACTCTGTCCTGCCTGCACCAATGCGCTACCGATGTCTGCCATGTCGATCCTCCGGAATGTATGGCGCCACGCTCGCATCGGACGCGCGCCCTTGTTGCCCATGCAGCACGCTACTTGCCCAGCAAGGCCAGCGCGCGCGCGCAAATGTGCTCCACGGTAAAACCGTATTCCTGCAGCAGGCGTGGCGCCGGCGCCGAAGCACCAAAACGGTCCACGCTGATCACCGCGCCGGCATCACCCGCGTAGCGCGACCAGCCCTGGCTGACGCCCATCTCCACCGCCAGGCGCGCGCGCACGGTCGGCGGCAGTACGGCATCGCGCACAGCCGGAGGCTGCGCCTCGAACAACTCCCAACTGGGCATGGACACGCAGCGCACGGCGATCCCTTGCGCGTGCAGGCGTTCTGCGGCAGAGAGGATCAGATGCACCTCCGAGCCGCTGGCGATCAGGACAAGCTGCGGTGTTCCTTGCGCCACATCGCGAATCACGTAGGCGCCCTGGCGCAAGCCGTCTGCCGAGGCGTAGCGGCTGCGATCGAGCACCGGCAAATCCTGGCGCGAGAACATCAGTACCAGCGGCTGATCGCGCGCTTCCACGGCCACGCGCCACGCCGCCACGGTTTCGTTGGCATCGCAGGGGCGTATCACGATCAGGCCCGGCACCGCGCGCAGATTGGCCAGTTGCTCGACCGGCTGATGCGTGGGGCCATCCTCCCCCACAGCCAGACTGTCGTGGGTGAAGACGAAGATCACGTGCAGCCGCATCAACGCCGCCAGACGCATGGGCGGGCGCATGTAGTCGGAGAAGATCATGAACGTCGCGGTGAACGGCAGCACGCCGCCGTGCGCTGCCAGACCGTTGGCCACCGCGCCCATGGCGTGCTCGCGCACGCCGAAGTGCAGGTTGCGCCCGGCATGGCTCCATCCGGCAGCGTCCGAGCCCTGCATATCCGTGCTCGTGGTCGCGGCTGGATTGAAATCACCCATGCCCAGCAGTGCGGTCTTGGTCGAGGGGTCCAGATCCGCCGAACCGCCAAACAGCTCCGGCAACTGCGCGGCGATGGCGTTGAGCACCTTGCCCGACGACACGCGCGTGGCCTGACCGCGCGCATCCGCCGCGAACTCCGGCAACGCCTTGGCCCAGTCGGCGGGCAGCGCGCCGGACAAGCGCCGCTGCAATTCAGCGCCCGGCTCGGGATACGCGGCGACATAATCAGCCAGGACTTTCTGCCACGCGGCTTGCGCCTCGCGGCCGCGCGCCGCGGCTGCGCGCCACGCGTGCAGGGCAGTCTCCGGGATCTCGAACGTCGGCTGCTGCGGCCAGCCCAGCGCCTGCTTGGTGCGGCGCACGTCCTCGTCACTCAGCGGCGCGCCGTGCGCCTTGAAGCTATCCTGCTCGGGCGAGCCGTAGCCGATATGCGTGCGCACCGCGATCAGCGACGGGCGCGTGGTCTCCGCGTGCGCGGCCTGCAACGCGGCTTCGATGGCGGCCAGATCGTTGCCATCCGCGACCTGTACGGTATGCCAGCCATAGGCCGCGAAACGCGCGAGGCGATCCTCGGTGAAGCTGATGGCGGTGCCCGCGGCCAGCGTCACATGGTTGTCGTCGTACAGGCAAATGAGTTTCCCCAGGCGCAAATGCCCGGCCAGCGAAGCCGCCTCGGCGGCGACGCCTTCCATCAAATCGCCATCGCCGACGAGGGCGTAGGTGTGGTGATCGATCGGCGCGTGCGCGTCGCGGTTGTAGCGCGCGGCCAGATGCGCCTCGGCAATGGCCATGCCGACCGCATTGGCGATGCCCTGGCCCAGCGGCCCGGTGGTCACCTCCACGCCCGGGGTGTGGCCGCGCTCGGGATGCCCCGGCGTCTTGCTGCCCCATTGCCGGAACTGCTTGAGATCATCCAGGCTCAATGCGTAACCGCTGAGATGCAGCAGGCCGTAGAGCAGTGCCGAGCCATGTCCGGCGGAGAGCACGAAGCGGTCGCGATTGCACCAATCGGGATCGGCCGGGTTGTGCCGCAGCCAGCGCGTCCACAGCACATAGGCCATGGGTGCGGCGCCCAACGGCAGACCGGGATGGCCGCTGTTGGCTTTTTGCACCGCATCGAGTGCCAAAAAACGCAGCGTATTGATGCACAATTGATCGATGGCATCGGACATGGCGCACTCCTGCGTAAAGCCATCCACGGCTTGCAAAAGGTCCGCGCGAAGCGGACCTTCCCTCGACCTGCTGCGCGTTGAAGTTCAGCTTGTATTCCATTCTCTCCGGGAGACGACCAACGGAAGTCCCCAAGGGAAGGCGGCGCGAAGCGCCGGATGAGGGCGCGGGACGGAACGCGATGTTGGCGCATTCATGGCGCCGACTGCTCCGCCTCGACCCTCACCCCAACCCCTATCCCGACGGGAGAGGGGCTTTTGCAGCTGAACTTCAGCGCGAATCAGGTTCCTCCACGTGGCCGTGCCTGCGCAGCAACACTGCGCTCGCGCAAGCAGCAAGCGCACAACACTGTGTAGACCTGCAGCGCGCGCGTTAGTTGCATGCGCGTGCACAGATGACGCGCGCCGCTGAGCGGGGTTCGGCCACCAGGCTGACCTCAGCGCGCATCGGGCTGCGCCCAGTGGCCACCACGCGCGCAGTCGCCATCTGCCCGACGCGCACCGGCGCATGAAAATCCACTTGCTCGGAGCGCACCGTCACCACCGTGCGGCGCGCGTGGCGCGTGGCGGCGATGAACGCCGCCTGTCCAGCCACGCCAGTGCCTGCCCGCCGAACAGCGTGCCCGGATGATTGGCGTGATCCGGAAACACCATTTCGGTGCGGGTCACCTCAGAAGGCGGCATCGAAGGCCAGCTCGCCGCTGACGCCGACCTGATACGAGGACACGCGGCGCTCGAAGAAGTTGGTCAGCTCCTGCACGTCCTGCAGGTCCATGAAGGCGAATGGATTGCTGGTGCCATACTGCGGCGCGTAGCCCATCTGGCGCAGGCGCTGGTCGGCGACGTATTGCAGGTACTCGCGCATCTGCGCCGGCGACAAGCCAGCCACACCGCCGGACAGCACATCGGCGGCGAACTGCGTCTCGCAGGCAATAGCCTCGGCCAGCATCGCGCGCACCTCCGATTCCAGCGTGGCATCGAACAGCTCGGGCTGCTCGCGGCGCACCGTGGCGATCACCTCGAAGGCGAACGCCATGTGGCAGGACTCGTCACGGAACACCCAGTTGGTGCCGCCGGCCAGCCCGTGCAGCAGGCCGCGCGCGCGCAGGAAGTACACGTAGGCGAAGGCGGCGAAGAAAAACATGCCCTCGATGCAGGCCGCGAAACAAATCAGGTTGAGCAGGAACTGGCGCCGCTGCGCGTGCGTATCCAGGCGCCGCAAATCCTGCACCGAGTCCATCCACTTGAAGCAGAACGCGGCCTTGTGCGCGATCGATGGGATGTTCTCGACCGCGGCGAAGGCGTCCTGGCGCGCCTGCGCATCGGGCAGATAAGTATCCAGCAGGGTCAGATAAAACTGCACGTGCAGCGCCTCCTCGTAGAGCTGGCGCGAGAGGTACATGCGCGCCTCGGGAGCATTGATGTGCGTGTACAGATTCAGCACGAGGTTGTTGGACACGATCGAATCACCAGTGGCGAAAAACGCCACCAGACGCTCGATCAGATGCCGCTCGGCGGGGCTCATGCGCTGGCGCAGATCCACCACATCGCTGGAGAAATCGACTTCCTCGACGGTCCAGGTGTTGCGTATCGCGGCGCGGTACATGTCGTAGAACGCCGGGTAGCGCATCGGGCGCAAGGTGAGCGCGAAGCCGGGATCGAGCAGGCGCGCTAGCGTCGGTGCGGCCGCGGCGGCAGTCATCGCGGGGCTCGCGTCGAGGTCACTGGCAGGCATCGCAGTGCTCCGGGTTTTCCAGCGAGCAGGCCACCGCCTGTACCGGCGCGGCGCTGCTGACCGTGGTCTGCGCGATGCGCGTGGCCGGGCGCGAGCGCAGGTAATACGTGGTCTTGAGACCGCGCTTCCACGCGTACATGTACATCGAGGACATCTGCCCCAGATTGGGCGTGGCCATGAACAGATTGAGCGACTGGCTTTGATCGACATACGCGCCGCGCGCGGTGGCGAGCTCGATCAACGCCTTCTGCGGCAGTTCCCACACCGTGCGATAAATCTGCCGCAGCGGCACGGGAATTTCGCCGATGCCATGGATCGAACCCTCGGCGCGCTTGATCGCATCGCGCATCGCGGCGGTCCACAAGCCCAACTGCTTGAGCTCCTCGACCAGATAACGGTTGATCACCAGAAAATCGCCGGACAGCGTCTCGCGCTTGAACAGGTTGCTGATCTGCGGCTCGATGCACTCGTAGCAGCCGGCGATCGAGGCAATCGTAGCGGTGGGCGCGATGGCGATGAGCAAACTGTTGCGCAGCCCGTGCGCGCGGATGCGCGCGCGCAGCTCATCCCAGCGCGCGACGTCCTGCGGTTGCGCCTCCGGCCAGTAGTCGAACTGCAATTCGCCCTGCGCCGCGCGCGTGTCGGCAAAGGCCTCATGCGCGCCGCACTGCTCGGCCAGCACGCACGAGCTGCGCAGGGCATGGAAATAAATCTCTTCGCTGATGCGCGTCGACAGCGCCCGCGCCGCGTCCGAGTCGAATGCCAGACGCAGCCTGAAGAACACGTCCTGCAAACCCATCACGCCCAGACCCACCGGGCGCCAGCGCGCGTTGCTGCGCCGCGTGCCGGGGATCGGGTAATAGTTGAGGTCGATCACGCGATCGAGCTGGCGCACTGCCAGCGCCACGCTGCGCGCCAGCTTGTCGAAGTCGACGCCATCGTCATTCACATGCTGCGCGAGGTTGATCGAGGCCAGGTTGCATACCGCGGTCTCGGCCTCGGTGTTCACCTCCAGGATCTCGGTGCACAGATTTGACAGGTGCACCACGTTGCCGCTGGCGGCGGTCTGGTTGCAGGTGGCATTGCTGCGGTCCTTGAAGGTGAACCAGCCATTGCCGGTTTCGGCCAGGGTCTTGAGCATGCGCGCGTACAGCGTACGCGCCGGCAGGGTGCGCTTGGCCAGGCCGCGCGCCTCGGCCTCCTCATAGGCGCGGGTGAAAGCCTCGCCCCACAGGTCCACCAGTTGCGGCACCTGCTTCGGGTCGAACAGCGACCACACGGCGTCCTGTTCGACGCGCTGCATGAACAGGTCCGGGATCCAGTTGGCGAGATTGAGGTTGTGCGTGCGCCGCGCCTCGTCGCCGGTGTTGTCGCGCAGCTCGAGGAAATCCTCGATGTCGGCGTGCCACGGCTCCAGGTACACGCAGCACGCGCCCTTGCGGCGCCCGCCCTGATTGACCGCGGCCACCGAGGCATCAAGTGTTTTCAGCCACGGCACGATGCCGTTGGACTTGCCGTTGGTGCCGCGGATCAGCGCGCCCTGCGCGCGCACGCGGCTGTAGCTGAGGCCGATGCCGCCGGCGAACTTGCTCAGCCGCGCGACGTCGCTGTAGCGCGCGTAGATGCCTTCCAGCGAATCCTCGGGCGAGTCCAGCAGGTAGCACGAAGACATCTGCTCGTGCGTGGTGCCGGCGTTGAACAGCGTCGGCGAGCTGGGCAGGTAGTCGAGATCGGCCAATGCGCGATACAGCAGCATGGTCTCGGCCATGTTGCCACCGCCCAGCGCGCAGGCGATGCGCATGAAAAAGTACTGCGGCGTCTCCAGCACCTGACGCGTTTCTGGATGGCGCAGCAGATAGCGGTCGTACAGCGTGCGCAGGCCGAAATACTCGAAGTGCGCGGTGGCCGCGACATCGATGGCATCGTCCAGCTTGCGCGCGTGCGCGGCGCTGAATTCCGCGAGACGGGCGTTGATCAGGCCCTGCTGCGCGCCGCGCGCGATCGCCTGCGAATAGGCCTGGATATCCTGGCCACGCACTTCCTTCTCGATCACCTGCGTCAGCAGGCGCGCGGCGAGCTGGCCGTATTCGGGTTCCTCGGCGGTGAGCGCGGCGGCGGTGCGGATGGACAGTTCGTCCAGTTCGCGCGTGCTGGCGCCGTCGTACAGGCCGCCGATGGTTTTCAGCGCCACCTGCAGCGGCTCGACCGCGTGCAGGCCCTGCGCCGCGCGCGTCACCGCGCGCACGATCTTGCCGAGGTCTACGGCTTCGTGCGTGCCGTTGCGCTTGGTCACGCGCATGCCCGCCGGCGCGTGCGGCGGAGTGAGCGAAAAAGGCTGGGCGGCCGCCGCCTGTGCGGCGGCGGCGGTTTGGGTATCGAGCAGTTGCATGAGGTTCCCCGACGGCAAGGTGATGCATGACCTGCGCCCGCGCGCAGGGCCGTGGGTGGAAAGCGGAAGACAGTCGCAGCGGACGCTCGTGCGTCTCGGTTGCGACCGGCTTCCCCGCGGAAGCGGCCACCCGCACCGACACCCTGAGCATCACCGACCGCCGTCGCGTACCCTGCGACAACCGCCGGACCCGTGGCCCGGTGTGTCGGCAGGTGTTCGGGCTTGCGGACGCGGGCACGGGCTGTGGGCCTTGCCCTCCTAATCCCCGCCGCTTCCCGGGATGCGCGCATCCCAGTGCCTGGTGGCGAGTTTCGTTTCCGCTGACCGCTGCGGGGCAGCTCCGGAGTCGCACCGGATTCCCTTTTGAGCCGCACCCTGGATGAGGGTCGGACACCGACCATCGCAAGATAGTGTGCTTGTTCGCTCTGGTCAACCCAACATCTTGTGGTTCTGTCTCAGGACTGAGCGTTTGGGTGCCGCCACGCGCGGCGCGGCGGCCACTTCCACCACAGCAGCACCACATACAGGAACACCAGCACGTACACGGTGCTGAAAAACGCCATCGGCAGCGGCCAGTAAACGAGCCGGTCGACCCAGTGCTGGATCAGCGGCGTGCGCGCGGCCGCATGCTGCAAATCGTCCTGCCAGAGGGTGAGAAAGCACGCGCGCCCGAGCACCGCCTGCAGCGCCACCACCGCCAGCGCCAGCAGATGCGCGCTGCGCCACCACGGCTCGCGCACCCACGCCCAGCCACGCCACACGCCCAGCGGAATCAGCACCAGACCGGCGATGTTGAAAGCGATGATCAGCACATGTAGCGCCAGCACGCTGGCGGCGAGCACTGCATCAAGTTGCGGCCGGGAGACGACGGCGATCAACGCGGGCGCGATGAACAAGACCATGCGCGCAAGCCTACGCGCGTCGCAGCCACGCGGCGCAGGCGCACGGGCGTTGATTCAGGCGTGCGTTCCAAACCACCCCGCATCAAGCGTGATGTTCGCGCGTCAGATAGTCCTCGCTCTGCATCTCGATGAGGCGGCTTTCGCCGCGCGCGAATTCGGCGCGCAGGCGCTCGCCCTCGTACAGCTCGATGATCGGCACCGCGGCACTGCACACCAGCTTGACCTGACGATCGTAGAACTCGTCCACCATCTGCACGAAGCGCAGTGCCGGGTCTTCGCGATCGACATTGAACTGCGGCACCGCCGAGATCAGCACCGCATCGTGCGCACGGCCGATCTCGATGTAATCGGCCACCGCGCGCTGGTCACCGCACAGCGCGTCGAAATCGAACCAGATCACCTGCGCGGCGGCGCGCTTGCACGCAATACTGCGCCCGAGCACTTCGATGCGGCCATCGCATTCGGCCCGCACGCCGTGCGCGAGGCGTTGGAAGATCTGCTCCAGGCGGCGCTCGGTCTGCGCGCCCAGCGGTGTCAGCCAGGTCGGTGCCTGCTTGAGCGCGCGCAAGCGCCAGTCCTGCGCGCTGGCCAGCTCGATGACCTCGCAATGCTGCTGCAGCAGCTCGATCGCCGGCACGAAGCGCGCGCGCTGCAAGCCCTCGCGATACAGCCCGGTGGGCGGCGTGTTGGAGGTGGTCACCAGGGTCACGCCCGCATTGATGAGGCCGCGCAGCAATTCGGTCAGAATCATGGCATCGCCGATGTCGCTGACCTGAAACTCATCCAGACACAGCACGCGGATGCGTGCGCCGATGCGCGCGCCGATGTGCAGCAGCGGATCGGACGTGCCCTGCAGGCGCGCCAGTTCGTCGTGCACCATGCCCATGAAGCGATGAAAGTGCCAGCGCTCCGCCATGCCCGCGGGCAGGCCGTCGCAAAACAAATCCATCAGAAAGGTCTTGCCGCGCCCGACGCGCCCCCACAGGTACAGGCCGCGCAGCGGCGTCGGCGTTGACCCGGCGCGCAGGTGCTGACCCAAGCGCTGCAGCAAACCCGGCTGCGTCGCGAACTGCACACCGGACTCCGCATGCAGGCGATCAAAAGCCGGCAGCACCGCGCGCTGCGCAGGGTCATCCTGCCAGTGCTGTGCGGCGACGCCCGCGGCGTAACGCGCGCTGGGCAGCGCGAGACTCGGCGCTGCGCTCACGCCACCGCGCGCGGTGGCGGCAGCCAGCCGCGAATCGCGTGGCGCACCGCGCCGCGCAAGTCCATCAGACGGCGGTGGAAGAAGTGCCCGGTGTCCGGCATGCGGATCAGCACCGGCTTGCTTTCCAGCCGCTCGACAAAATCGAACACGGCCTGCGGATCGACCACCTCGTCATCCTCGCCCTGCACCACCAGCCACGGACAGCCCGGCAACGCCAGCGCATCGAATGGCCAGCGTCCGACCGGCGGCGCCACGCTGATCAGCGCCGCGGCATCGAGCTGGCGCGCGTGCGCGATGCTGACGTAGCTGCCGAACGAGAAACCCGCCAGCCACAGCGCATCGCCCGACTGCGCCTGGCGCACCCAGTCGGCCACGGCGACCAGATCGGCACCCTCGCCCTGACCTTCGTCGTAGCTGCCTTCCGATTCACCCACGCCGCGAAAGTTGAAGCGCACCGTGGCCAGGCCGGACTCCTGCAGCGTGCGTGCCAGCATGGTCACCACCTTGTTGCTCATGCTGCCGCCCTGCAATGGATGCGGGTGGCAGATGATTGCCGTGCCGCGCCGCGCCAGTTCGGGTTCTGGCCGATCCACGGCCACTTCGATTCTGCCAGCCGGGCCGACCAGCGCATGGCGACCGGCGACATCGGGAAAATGCGCCGGCAATGCTGCGAGAGGGGATGGACTCATGAGGTGTGTCTCGACTGCGGGACGACTCGGCGCGAGCCGGGCGCATCGGTCGTGCATGCGCGCCGTGCAACGCCGGCTGCGGCAGGGCTTATTTGACCTGCGACACCATCCACTTCACCGTGGCTTCGATCTGCGCATCGGTCAGCGCTGGATTGCCGCCCTTGGGCGGCATGAAATTGCCATCCGGGCCGTGATAGCCGTGAATCGCATGCTGCACCAGGACGTTGATGCCTTGCGCGATGCGCGGACCCCACATCGCCTTGTTGCCGATGATCGGCGCCCCGACGACGCCGGTCGCGTGGCAGGTGTGGCAGAGATGGTTGTAGATGTCGTGACCATTGAGCGTGCCGCCGTAAGCCACTTCGGACGCCGCGGCCTTGGCCGCCGCATCCTGTGCCGCTTTCATCGCCGCGGCACCGGCGGCGCCCGCATACACGCCGCCCACTGGCGCAATGCGCGCATCCACCTGCTGCTGTAACGCCGGATCAGTGGGCTGCGGCATGCGATCGTAGATATACGCAGCCAATGCGATCAGGCCGAGCGCTACCAGTAGAAGAATGGTGAGGACGGTCGAAAACTGCCGCAGAAAACGCTTGTCGGATGGGCTGATCGGTCCACTCACGAGTACACCTCTGCTCGATCCTGAAGGGGGCCTGCCCGCTGGGGCAGCCAATCGGTGAAGTATAGCCAAGCTCCGCAGCCGCTCAACTCAGCGGCTGTTTTCACGCGCTGGCGCAGCGCGCACGGCTGCTCGGCAACTGGTCCGACCTGCATGCGCGACACGCAACGGCGCGCCACGACTTGCGCGATCCGTGTCAAAATCAGTACCCTGCGCCCGTAGCTCAGCTGGATAGAGTACTGCCCTCCGAAGGCAGTGGTCGGGGGTTCGAATCCCTCCGGGCGCGCCACATGACATTGGTCAAGCGGACTTCGACCGGCCCTCCGATCTGCGTTGCGTTGTAAAGATGTCGGAGCCAAGGCCAGGCAAGCATCCCGAGCCCTGTCGCACTTCGACGGGGCTCTTTTGATTTGGATGTCCGAAAGGCGCAGTTGACCAGTGCTCCAGTGACGCAGATTTAGGTCAAAGCGCGACCTGGGACAGTTCTGGGACGTTTCTGGGACAGTTCTGGGACAGTCCATGGTGGCCCGGTGGAAATTCGAATAATGGTCACTGTGACACGGACCGTCGATGATCCGTGCCCTTTGATGCGCGTCAATTTTCCTGCGGCCACCGCCGACCAGACGTGGTTCCAGGACCGCGACGTTGCGCAGCCATAAGCAAGGTTTCGCCGCGATCACGCAACTCTGCCCTCTGCTTGGTGGATGACCATCGACTGGAGTGGTTCTCCGCACAAAGGCACCGACAAAAGTGCCGACATGCGCATGCATGGGTCTAGTTGGGGTGGGGCCTATCTAAAAGGTCGCGGCGCGATCTCGATCTTGCGAGCATCAATTGATCGGCCAGCGCGTTCCGGACCCGGACGGGTCATCGCGCGCGCCCAGCCTCCCGAGGCGACCCTCTACTCCATTCAGCCAATTACATCCGGTCCACGTAGCTGATCGTCGGGTAGATGTTCTACCAGCTCCTCGATCTGACAACCGAAGTAGGTGCACAGCTTGTCGAGCACGGCAGTCTGCACGTTGGCACCGTGCTGATTGGCGATTTTGGAAAGCGTCATCCGGTTCAAGCCGGTCGCAGCGGCAATGTCCTGCAGTTGTACCCGCCTCTTCTCGCGGAACTCCAAGTCAGCGATGCGCTCCTTGAGCTTGAATCTTAACATGTCATGAACGCCGATTGTTTTAAATAGCATAAGATATTGCTTTTGATCACCAGATGAATATAATAATCATCACGTGATAGCCTAATTCATCACGTGAAGACGAACTCTATCATCAGAGGATCAAAATGAGCGCCACCTATCTTACCACCGAACAGCTCGCCGACAGGATCAAGTACGAGCCCCGCACCATTCGCAGCAGCCTCAAGGACACGGTCCTGCTGGAGGGGGTCCACTATTTCCGCCCGTTTGGCGGCCGGAAGATCCTCTACATCTGGGAGCAAATCGAGCGGGACATGATCCAGGGTGCAGCTGAGCGCGACATCTCCATCCCCATGGCGTCGGGTTTGGCCCTCCATGGGTAAGGTGCGCGTGCGTCCGGAAACGGGGCGCCTCTATTTCGACTTCCATTTGCAGGGAGTCCGTTGCCGTGAGCACTCGGCTCTGCCCGACACCCACACCAACCGGCGTCGCATGGAAAAGGCCCTGGAGCGCATCGAGGCGGATATCGCCGCCGGCACATTCGACTATGGCACCACCTTCCCCGGCAGCAAGCGGGCGCAGGCATTCGACAAGGCGCGCGGTCCCGCCATCTCTGCCACGAACCGAATCCGTCGCAGTGATCTGCCCCGATTCGGCGACTTCAGTCGGCAGTGGGCCCTGGAGCGCAGCGTCGAATGGCGCCACTCCTACGCCATTGCAGTCGAGTCGATCCTGAAGATCCATCTGCTGCCCGCCTTCGAGGATCTGTCGCTGGATCAGATCGACCGGGCCCACGTGATGGACTTCCGTCGCAAGCTCGCCGAGCTGGTGCACAAGCCCGGTCGCCGTGGGGGCGTGCTCTCGCCGGCGACGATCAACCGGGTGATCGGGATCCTGCACATGGTGATGGCCGAAGCGGCCTTGCGCCACGGGGTCGAGAATCCCTGTCTCGAGATCCGTCGCCTCAAGCTGCAGCGCACGGACATCCGGCCCTTCACGCTGGAGGAGATCAACCGGATCCTGGGCGCGGTCCGCCCGGACTACCGCCCCTACCTCACCTTCCGCTTCTTCACCGGCGTGCGCTCGGCCGAGGCCAGCGGCCTGAAGTGGCGGTACGTCGACTTCGAGCGCAACCTGGTGATGATCCGCGAGACGTTCCAGGATGGCCGGACCGAATACACCAAGACCGACGGCTCCCAGCGTGACCTGCAGATCAGCGGGCCGGTCCTCGAAGCGCTCTGCGCCATGCGCCCCGACGGCTATGAAACCAATCCTGCCGCCTTCGCGGACACCTATGTCTTCCCTACGCGCGCCGGCCGGCCGGTGGACACGACCAACTTCGTCTACCGGGTATGGAAACCTCTGCTGGAACGACTCGCAATTCCCTACCGGCGTCCATATGAAATGCGCCACACCTGCGCCACGCTCTGGCTCGCAGCGGGCGAAGCCCCGGAATGGATCGCGCGCCAGCTTGGCCACACCACCACCGAAATGCTGTTCCGAACCTACAGCCGCTACGTCCCCAACCTGATCCGGCGCGATGGCACCGCGTTCGACCGCATGATTGCCGGCGCCCTACATGGCGGCGTGACCTCCCACGACCCCGCAAAGGGTGCGACATGAACCGCCTGCGAATCGTCCCGTCATGGCAGGCGGGCAATGAAGGCCCCGCGACGCCAGCCTATCTGCCGCTCGCACGACTGCGCGCACATGCCGGCCAGACCATCACGGGCCAGTATCGGCTGACCGCTGCGACCGACGTGTCCGCGGCGACGCCGCGCTTGCAGCTCACGCTGGCCGATGCCACGGGCTCCGTGCTGGGCTTCGTGTGGCCGGAGCACCGCGAGCATGTGCAGATTCCGCCTGTCGGTCGACCGGTGCAGGTCGAAGCTTCTGTTCGCTTTCATGAGGGGCGTCCGCAGCTGTGCATCACGCGTCTGAGCGGACTCGATGCCGATCAGGTGGCGGTGGCGAGCGACGTGATCTGCGCGCCGAGCCAGAAGCGAACTCACGACCTGCTACGGTCTCTCGAGCTGTCGCTGCCGCAGCCCCTGCGTGGCTTTCTGGTGCGGGTCCTCCTCGACCCTGCAATCGGCTCGCCCTTTCTGGCCTGTCGTGCAAGTGGCCAGCATCACCACCCGGAACAAGGCGGCCTGATGGTCCACAGCCTCGAGAACCTCGACCTGATCGGCGCCACCGTGCGGCGGACGCTGCCCGACGATCCGGTTTCCGTAGCCATCGCCCAGATCGGCTACCTCCTGCACGACGTGGGGAAGATCCGCACCGTCGGCGCGTCGGCCCGGCCCGCGCTTCATCATGTGGTGCGCCACGAAACCCACAGCCTGCTCCTGCTGGCGCCGCATCTGGAGTGGCTGCGTTCCCAATCGGCCGAGGTCCATGCCGCGCTCGCCTATGTCCTGGAATACCTGGCCACACCGGCGGCCTCGCGTTCCCGGGCACGCTATTTCCCGGCCGAGGTGGTGGTGCAGTTCGATCAGTGGAGCGCGGCCGCGTATGCCCGCAGGGACATCAAGGCACTCTGTCGGCCTGCGCGCTCGCGCCATGCGGAGGTGGGGTGATGCGTTTCCGTCATGCTGGAAATGCGGCTCGTAGTCAGCCCATGCCGGATGACGTGCAGACACCACGTCAGGGTCGAAGTGGCTTGATCGCTCGATACCTCGCTCCCGACGCGGCGCACGCGTCCAATCCAAGGGTCCACACATGAAATCGAACCTGATCGTCCTCATCGCCGTGATTGTCTTTCCGTTGGTTGCCCTGGGATCCGGCCTGCTCGCAGAGCGCCTGATGGGTCCTCGCGCCCGCAGGAAGCGCCGTAACCATGGCAAGTCCAGCAAGTAGACAGGTGCCGCTGAAGCCCGGCGCGCCCTGGCCTGTGAGTCCGGGCAAGGTCAGCCGTCGCCCCGGCGATGCCCATCCCATCCAGAAGCGGGCCGTCGGCCCGCAACGAGGAATGTCATGACCCGCAAAGCCAGCTCAAACAAGCGCCCGCGCAAGCTTGGCAAGGTCCAGGCCCACCCGCTGTTGAACGCGGAATGGAGCGAGGCGGAGACCATCGCAGGCCAGCAGGCGGTGGATGAGCGCACCTATGATTTCCGGACGGCGATCGCCGAACTGGCCGAGCTTGGCATCGCCGAGCTGGCGCGCATGGGCTTCCAGACCACCGAGCCGAGCCCGCGCCTCACCCGTGAGCGGACGCTGCTGGAACTGTTCGACCTGTGCCGCACGCGCAGCTTGCCCTACGACAAGGACGTGGTTTATTACGCCAGCACGCAGGTGCTGGCCCATTTCGACCGGTTGCCTCGAGTCGGCGACTATTACCTGAGCGTCGGCGAGCTGCGCGAGCAGCTGGCGGGACTGCCGGCGCACATGCCCGTGGCCTATCAGCGGATCGAGGATCACTACTTCCAGAGCGCGGGCTGGAAGACCTATCCCTTTGTCTTCGAACGCATTCCGATGGACGACCCGTTGCTCACGCCGGCAGAGCGCCGCAGCAAGATCAAGCAGCTGCGCGAAGGCAAGGTCCCCGGCGTTCGCGTGCGGGAACGCGGGGGCAGACTCTTTCAGGAAGCCCTCTCGGAGTACATCGTCGGGTGGTCCGGCGGCGTGCGCACGGATGACGAGGGCCGGCGCATGTTCCTCATCGATGCGCTCTACTGAACATCCGCCGCGGGCAAGTTTGCGCGTCGTTAGCCCTGTCCTGATACCCGTCCTGTTTCTCTTGCTGGGTTTCGTCTTGAAGTGCCCGAACCGATGGGCGAACCGCTCGACACCCTGATGGAGCTGGACGGCATCTTCTCCGGCACGCAGGCGTTGCTGGAGGATCCCGCGAAGCCTGCCAATGCCAAGGACCTGGAAGGACTCCGGAAACACATCACTAAGCTGACCGCCATCGCCGAGCAGGAAATCCACGCCGTCGTCCTGGGTGCGCACGTGCTGCGCGAGCAGGCTTGCGCTGGAGGAGAAAGAGGGATCGGCCGTGCACTGACGGGATGCCGTAGTCACAGCACTGGCATCAAGGCACCGCGAATGGCACAGTGCGACCCGAAGGAGACGGTCGAGATTGGGCGGCATCAAATTAAAATCTGATTGTCAGTCTGGAGACGTGCAATGAGCATCGTAGAAGAAATTGAAGGTCGACGCATCGCCAAGGACGTCGAGGCGCGCGCCAAGGCACTAGGAGTCCTTAACCGATCCAAGTCGAAGATGCCGCAGTGGCTGAACCTTGTCTTCATCATCGCATCGGGCGTTGGGCTCGGCGCGCTCGGCGCGCTCGGTGCGGCCGGTATTCTGGGGATCGGGATCGTCGCCGGTTTGGGCTATTTCTTTGGTCTCACGTCGTTCTTCGAAGTGATGCGGCTGCGTCGTCGACTCGATGCCATGACCACGCTACTTCGCCTGAGCCAGTGTCTGCCGACGGAGTAAAGGCACATCACGGTCATGCGACAGTCGGGTAGCGCCGACGTGTTAGCAGCGCATCCACCGCCTGCATCCAGGTTCCCACGGCGCCACCATCTGCAGCAGGGCGCCCCATACGAAGTGGAATAGGCTCGCCAGCGCCTACGACGCGTGCAGGTAGGACAGCAGCGCCACCTCGCTCTGCTTTGTTAGTATCAGTGGCATCGTGCAGCTTCGGATGGCATGCTTCGACCCGAAGGAGACGGTCGGGCCTGGGCGGCAGATCAAATTGAAATCTGATTGTCAGTCTGGAGACGTGCAATGAGCTTCGTTGAAGAAAATAGGTCAAGCTAGTCAAGTTACCGAAGGAGCGAGCGTATGACTGCGACGCCGATTCGAGTGCTGTTGCTGGAAGACAATCCGGTCGATGCGCGCCTTGTTCAAGCGACGCTCAATCGCGAGGCTGCTGGCAAGTTTGTCATCACCACCGCCGAGCGGCTCGCCGACGCGGTGGCGCGCTTCGTCACCGAGTCCTTTGACCTAGTGATTTGCGATCTCGGTCTGCCTGACAGCGATGGGTTGGCGACGGTCCGAGCAATCGTCCTTAATGCTCCCGCACTGCCGCTCGTTGTCTTAACCGGATCGGACAATGAAGACCTGGGGCGCGCGTCGATCGAGGTTGGCGCGCAGGATTATGTGGTCAAGGGGGAAACCAAACCGTCAATCGTGCGAACGCTGCGCTACGCGATCGAACGCAAGCGCCTCGAAAATGCGGTGCAGATGGCGAAAGAGACGCTGGAACAGCGCGTCGCCGAGCGCACAGCGGAACTCGACACCGCAAACCATGCGCTGCGCGAGAGCGAGGATCGCTACCGCGACCTGGTCGAAAACAACCAGGACATGATGTGCATCCACGATCTTGAAGGAAAGCTGCTGTGGGTGAATCAGGCAGCCGCGCGCTTGACCGGGTATTCGAGCGCAGCGCTGCTCGAGATGAACATGGTCGATCTGTTCACGCGGGGTACGCGCGACACTTTTCCAGCCTACCTCGCCGAGATCCAGGAGAATGGCGCGGCGCATGGCTTGATGCGCATTCGCACCGCCGCGGGTGAAACGCGCTGGTGGCAATACAACAACACGCTGCGCACCACAGGAGTGGACACGCCCGTGGTGCGCGGTATGGCGCAGGATGTCACCGAGCGCAAACGCGCGGAGAAAGCGCTGCGCGAAAGCGAAGATCGTTTTCGCGGCCTGGTGGAACAGCCCATCGCAGGCACCTACATTGTCCAGGACGGCAAATTGGTCTATGTGAATTCGCGCTACGCCGAAATCTTCGGCTACCCCTCGGCCGACGAATTGATCGGTCGCGATGTCCTGTCGATGGTTGCCGCAAAAGACCGCGATGCCAGTGCGGAAAGCATGCGCCTGCGGATCGAAGGTGAGTTCGACAAGACCAACTATGAATTCACCGGCCTGCGCAAGGACGGCTCGACCGTCGAAGTCGGCGTGCATGGCGCGAGAGCCACCCACGGCGGCCGGCCGGCGGTGATCGGGCTGGTACAGGACATCTCCGAGAAAAAACACGCCGAGGAGCAGATCCAGCTTTATGTCGAGCAACTCAAAATTGCGTTCATGAGCACCGTCGAGGTTGCAACGACGTTAAGCGAAATGCGCGATCCTTACACCGCCGGGCACGAGCGGCGCGTTGGCGAACTCGCAATGGCGATAGGTGCCAAGCTCGGCTTGGATGAGCGCAGGCAGGAGGGGCTGCGCGTCGCCGGCTATCTGCACGATATTGGCAAGATCAACATTCCCGTGGAGATCCTTTCCAAGCCCGGCAAGCTCAGTCCACTCGAATACGAGTTGATCAAAGGACATCCACAGTCCAGCTTCGACGTCCTGAAGGATGTGCCGTTTCCCTGGCCGATCGCGCAAGTTGCACTGCAGCATCACGAGCGCATGGACGGCAGCGGTTATCCGCAGGGCCTTAATGGCGAGGCGATGCTGCTTGAGGCGCGAATTATTGCCGTGGCCGACGTAGTGGAAGCAATGTCCTCGCATCGGCCGTACCGGCCCGCATTGGGGATCGAGAAAGCCCTCGCGGAAATCGAGCGTGGACGCGGAACGGCGTATGACTCGGTGGTCGTCGACGCGTGTTTGAAGATGTTCCGGGAGAATAGCTACGCGATTCCCTCTTAGTTCGGGCCGATAGTGGGGATGCGTGAGTGGCGGCTGCTGGCGCTGTCGCTCCTTACGCTACCAGTTGACATGCGGCCCGTATTGCGCGACCTGAGGGCAGTGAATAATCGAGCACAGAAGATATGTATTGACGAAGCAGCGTCAGGCCTCAGTTTGCTCGGCCATCTCCAGCGCGTCGTCGACCTCGATGCCCAGGTAGCGCACGGTGCTCTCGAGCTTGCTGTGCCCGAGCAGCAATTGCACCGCGCGCAGATTGTGCGTGCGGCGATAGATCAGCGACGCCTTGGTGCGGCGCAGGGTGTGCGTGCCATAGGCCGCCGGGTCAAGATCCAGCTGGCGCACCCAGCGGTCGACAATACGTGCGTACTGTCGGGTGGAAAGATGCGGTGAGTCGTGCAGCCGGCTGGGGAACAGGAAATCCTCGTAACCGAGCCCGGCCTTGGCGATCCATGCCGCGACCGCCTCGCGCGTGGACTCGGTGATCTCGAACTGCACCGGCCGGCGGGTCTTCTGCTGCATCACCGTGGCGCGGCTGGCCACGCGGTCGCTGTGGGCAACATCCGAGACGCGCAGCTTGACCAGATCGCACGCACGCAACTTGCTGTCGATGGCAAGATCAAACAGAGCGAGTTCTCGCGTGCGGTGCGTCAGCTGCAGCCGGATGCGAATACCCCAGATCTCGCGGAGCTTCAGGGGCGCTTTCTGACCGATGAGCTTGCCTTTGTTCCAGGGCGTGTGTTTGCTTGGCAGAGATTGATCTTGCATAGACATGGCTGACTCCAATCGTGGATGGGTAGCCAGTCTGCGGCGTCTTCGTTCTTGGCGTATGCTCCTGCCAGAAACAGGCAAGCTGCGACCCATTGCAGTCACTTGAGAGCTCCCGATTCGCGCTGAAATTCAGCCGGCGGGGGTGGCGGACATGGCGCGCAAACACCGCTCGGGCCAAGCTATGCAGCGCGCCGCGGCCACCAGAAAGCGGGGAACCAGAATCTTGAGGTCGAAACGGCGGTTAAAACGCCAGGCGGTCTCGGCGAGGTAACGATGCGCATAGCTTGCGAAGCGGAACGCGTGATAGGTGCTGTCCAGCGAGCGCTTGAGGTTGCGGAGCACGGTGTTGACCCAGCGCATGCCACAGGGTTGGAACTGGATGCGGTTCATCGCCATGCGTCTTGCCTCCTCGTTGCGGGAGGCTCAGCATCCGCAAGACCCGTCGCACAGGCTGCGACCTGGCTGAACTTCAGCGCGAATCAGGACGCTCTATGGCTGGCGGCTCTACTGGGCGATTTGTCTAATCCTCGCGGGTGCCGGATTTGTACTCGGGTGGCTCGGCGTAGTAACCGCGTTGGTGGTCGCTGCGGCAAACGCAAACGAGCTGGTCTTTACGCTCATGGGAATCGTCCAGCACCGTCACTGAGTGCGTCCTAACAATCCAAGCCGAAGCCGCCTCCCGACGCCGCTTGACTCAACTGTTAGCCATTATTACCAACGATCCAAAGGGGGATCACATGAAGCAGGTCTTGCTTGTTGCTCTTGCCGTTGCATTGCTATCTGGCTGCGCGTTCAATGCACAAACCGTCAATCTCCGTCCCACCGTTCCTAATGTTCATTCCACAATTGGACAAGGGGTGTCGGTAGCTGTTCGTGTATTCGACGAGCGGGCGTCTAAGTCGTTAGGACACCGTGGCGGCGCTGAAGGCGCAGCAGCCGAAATTACAACGAATTCGAATGTTGCAGCACTAGTGGCCGAGCAAGTAACTCGCGCCCTGCAAGACAAAGGCTTCACGGTACTTGGCCCAAACGCTAACGGAAACGCAAAACTCACTGTCGATATTCGATTGCTACAGTACTCAACTTCGGTGGGCTTTTGGACCGGCGGTATCGAGATACAGGCAACTTTGGAAGCAAAGGCAGAGAAGGCTGGGAAAAAGTATGAAAAGATGTACCGGGTCAAGAATGAACAGAGGGCTATCATCGTTCCAACCGCAGACAAGAACGCAGAGTGGATCAATCAAGCACTTGGCGATGTCATTACCAAACTTGTTAGCGACCAGAAATTACTGACGTTTCTTGCAAGCTAACTATTTGCTCAACTGGGCGCAAACTCGCTGCACGGGTTTGCGTCGGTTACCTCAGGCGTTGAGCGACCGATCCCGACCCATTTCAGCCGTTCGGCACGACTATCCATCCAACAGGCATGCGCCTGATCCAGCAACCGCAAATCGCGAGGAATTTCAATGCACACGACAATCGAAAAGCTAATGCACGGTGACGTATCTATCGTTTCATACTTTGTTGCCGCAAAGGAAAGGTGGACAAAGATCCTTAAAGACGCGCACGGAGCCACCGTACAAACTCTGGCCAAACGTCTCACTGACGAGCAGATGTGGTTCGAGCACCATTGCGGGGGTCGCTGGGACGGACAAGAAGTCATGGCATGGACTGCATTTGCATCGCTCTACACCACGCAGGCCGGCTTCGGAGATAACGCAGATGCGGCACGTAAGCTTGCACGGGCCTTCGACGCAAGCATGTGCAGCATAGAGGTCAAGGGTCTTGCCAAGCGGGCAGCCAAGTCGTATGGGGTTGATGCCTAACAACTCCGTAGGAGCGAACGCTGCTACGCGCGCCAATGATTTCAGGCGTTAACCGCCTGTAGCAGGTCTCACATTCATATTCTAAGAGTTCAACCACTCAAAGGAACGCGAATGAAACTTACAAACCCTGAGAAACTGATTTTGGTCATGCTGTCCGACATCCACGAAAAGCTCGGCATCGAGAATAGCGTTGATACGAAACTTCTCACGAGCGCCATTTACAGCAACAATACTTGGGCCTTGTCTTGGGAGTTGCAAGGCATCGTTGGGGACTCACCAGACCCGACGCCGCCTGAAGTAAGCGAGGTAGCGGATATTCTCGATATGTGGTCATTCATTGAGGAGGCATACGCAACCTTTGACGCATCGGCAAAAACAAAAATTGAAGCTGAAGCCGACCCATTTGGAACGCATGTTCAGTTCAGTGGTTTCGATGGCAACAACGAGACAACACACATGAGCATCGCTCGGTTCCTTGTTGAAGACATGGGACGCTTCTCCCGCTTCAAAGGTCGTGACTTAAATTCACATCTCCCATCAATCGGGACATATCGTCGGATGCTTGCAGTGTTCGAACCGATCCGAAAAACACTAGATGGCCACGGACTCACAGCAGGCAAAGTCATCAAGCTTCTCAATGCCAAGCGCCATTGAGCGGGCGGCTATCTCTATGCTCAAGCGGGACTGCGTAAAAGCGCGGCGCCCCTTAGCGTTACGTTGAGCGTCTGCAAAGGGCCGAATGCGGTCGCTGGGCGCGTAGCGATAAAACGCAGCAGCGACTGCCGTGTTGCAGCGCAGGAAAACCATAGTTTGTGCAGAAGCCAATGGACCTTTCCACCCATGCGCACATTGGCTTGACTCGTTGGCGCCGATCTTACACTGAGCCAATTTCGTCGCTCCTGCCGATCTTGCACTGACCCCTCATCACTGCACGGAACCCCATGTATGCTGAGGGCAATCCTCGAACGTGGTGGGTCAATCCGAGAATCGGTGCCCGGGTCAATGCCGAATCGGCGGCCATGGCCTAGGTGGCCTCGCGTCATCCACGAGGAGCTTTTCAACGGAATCGACCCGAAGCGGCTGCCGCAGCAATTGAACCTGGCTCTGTATGTGGATTTGGAATCGGCCTTACCTCGGCCGGCCGCCACCCTCCAAGCACTTGGGCGATGCTGGGTACTTCAAGCCATCCGATAGACTTGCGGGGTCACTGACCGAACACCCGTCCAAAGTGCGATAGCGATCCGAGAACGAGGTTTTCATGCAGGTCAGGGAAAGCACCATCGAGCAGGAGCTGATCGAGAAGCTCGGCGAGCTCAAGTACACGCTGCGCCCTGACATCCGCGACCGCGCCGCGATGGAGTGCAACTTTCGCGAGAAGTTCGAGGCGCTGAACCGGGTCAACCTGACCGATGCCGAGTTCCAGCGCCTGCTGGATGAGATCGTCACGCCGGACGTGTTCAAGGCCGCACACACGCTGCGCCACCGCAGCGCCTTCACCCGCGACGACGGCACGCCGCTCAACTACACGCTGGTGAACATCAACGACTGGTGCAAGAACGACTTCGAGGTCGCCAGCCAGTTCCGCATCAACACCGACTACAGCTACCACCGCTACGACGTGTTGCTGCTCATCAACGGCGTGCCGGCGGTGCAGATCGAGCTGAAGACGCTCGGCATCAATCCGCGCCGGGCGATCGAGCAGATCGTCGAGTACAAGAACGACCCCGGTAACAGCTACATGCGCACGCTGCTGTGCTTCATCCAGCTGTTCGTGGTCAGCAACCGCGATTTCACCTACTACTTCGCCAACAACAACGCGCGCCACTTCGCGTTCAACGCGGACGAGCGCTTCCTGCCGATCTACCAGTACGCCGCGCCGGACAACAGCAAGATCAACGGCATCGACGCCTTCGCCGAAGCGTTCCTGTCCAAGTGCACGCTGGGCCAGATGATCAGCCGCTACATGGTGCTGGTGGCCAGCGAGCAGAAGCTGTTGATGATGCGGCCGTACCAGATCTACGCGGTGAAGAACATCGTCGAATGCATCGACAAGAACCTCGGTAACGGCTACATCTGGCACACCACCGGCAGCGGCAAGACGCTCACCAGCTTCAAGGCCTCCACCCTGCTCAAGGCCAACCTAGCCATCGAGAAGTGCCTGTTCGTGGTGGACCGCAAGGACCTGGATCGCCAGACCCGCGACGAGTTCAATCGCTTCCAGCAAGGCTGCGTCGAGGAGAACACCAACACCGGCGCGCTGGTGCGCCGCATGCTCTCGGACGATGCGGCCGACAAGGTTATCGTCTGCACCATCCAGAAACTTGGCCTGGCGCTGGACGAAAACAGCACGCGCAACAAGAGCCGCGAAAAGCGCGGTCTGGCCAGCCATACCGAGCAGCTTGCGGCGCTGCGCGACAAGCGCATCGTCTTCATCTTCGACGAATGCCACCGCTCGCAGTTCGGCGACAACCACCAGGCCATCAAGGAGTTTTTTCCCAAGGCCCAGCTGTTCGGCTTCACCGGCACGCCGATCTTCGAGGCCAACGCCACCTACAAGCGCATCGAGGGCGAGGAGCAGACGCTCAAGACGACCGCAGACCTGTTCCAGCAGTCCCTGCACGAATACACCATCACCCACGCCATCGAGGACCAGAATGTCCTGCGTTTCCACGTGGACTATTACAAATCCGACGGCAAGAATCCTCCCAAGCCCGGCGAAACCCTGGCCAAGCGCGCCATCGTTGACGCCATCCTGGCCAAGCACGACGCCGCCACCGGCGGGCGCCGCTTCAACGCCATCCTCGCCACCGCGTCCATCAACGACGCCATCGAGTACGTCAAGCTGTTCAAGCAAGCGCAGGCCGAGAAACAGCAGGCCGACCCGCACTGGCAGCCGCTCAACATCGCCGCCGTGTTCTCGCCACCAGCCGACGTGAGCGCCGACGTCAAGCAGCTGCAGGAAGACCTGCCGCAGGAGCAAGAGGACAACAAGCACGATCCCGAGGCCAAGAAAAACGCGCTCAAGGCCATCATCGCCGACTACAACTCAGCGTTCGGCACCAATCACCGCATCGAGGAGTTCGACGCCTACTACCAGGACGTGCAGCAGCGCATCAAGGATCAGCAGTTCCCCAACGCCGACCTGCCGATGAAGGGCCGCGAAAAGCTCGACATCGTGATCGTGGTGGACATGCTGCTCACCGGCTTCGACAGCAAGTACCTCAACACCCTGTACGTGGACAAGAACCTCAAGCACCACGGCCTGATCCAGGCGTTCAGTCGCACCAACCGCGTGCTCAACGACACCAAGCCCTATGGCAACATCCTCGACTTCCGCGGCCAGCAGAAGGAGGTGGATGCCGCCATCGCGCTGTTCTCCGGCGCCAAGGCCGACAAGGCGCGCGAGATCTGGCTGGTGGACACCGCGCCCGTGGTCATCGACAAGCTGAAAACGGCGCGCGACAAGCTCGACAGCTTCATGCAGTCGCAAGGCCTCAGCGGCAAGCCGGATGACATCGCCAACCTCAAGGGCGACGCCGCCCGCGCCGCCTTTGTCGAACACTTCAAGCAGGTGCAGAAACTCAAGACCCAGCTCGACCAGTACACCGACCTCACGCCCGAGCAGGCGCAGCAGATCGACCAGGTGCTGCCGCGGGACGAACACAATGCGCTCCGCGGCGCCTACCTGGAAACCGCGCAGCGGCTGCGCGCGCAGCAAGCCAAGCCGTCCGGCCAGAAAGACGAAGCGGTGGACCAGCTCGACTTCGAATTCGTGCTGTTCGCTTCCAGCACCATCGACTACGACTACATTATGAAGCTGATCGCCGATTACTCGGCCAAGACCCCCGGCAGGGCCAGCATGAGCCGCGAGCAGCTGATCGGCCTGATCGCCAGCGACGCCAAGTTCATGGACGAGCGCGAGGACATCAGCGAGTACGTGCGCGGCCTGAAGGCCGGCGAAGGCCTGGACGAGGCCGCCATCCGCGCCGACTATCGGCAGTTCAAGGCCGACAAGGCGGCGAAGGAGATGGCCGCACTGTCCGGCAAGCACGGCGTGTCGGTAGCCGCGTTGCAGGCCTTAGTCGATGGCGTGCTGAGTCGGCGCATCTTCGACGGCGAACAGCTCACCGAACTGCTGGCCCCGCTCGATCTGGGCTGGAAGGCGCGCACGCAGAAGGAACTGGCGCTGATGGGCGATCTGCTGCCGCTGCTGAAGAAGCGGGCCGGTGGGCGGGAAATCGCCGGGCTCAAGGCGTACGAGGAATGATGATGGTGAAACAGGGTGCGTCGGTGGTGGTGCCTAGGCTGCGGTTTCCGGAGTTTCGGAATGCGCAGCCGTGGAAGTTAAAGCCGTTCTCGCAGATTTTGACGATTGGAAGTGGCAAGGATTACAAGCATCTTAGTAGTGGCCCGATCCCGGTGTACGGCTCTGGTGGCTACATGCTTTCGGTTAGTGATTACTTGTATGACGGCGAGAGTGCTTGTATCGGGCGGAAAGGGACCATCAACAATCCGATCTTCCTAAATGGAAAATTCTGGACCGTAGATACGCTCTTTTATACGCACTCATTCCAAGGTTGTCTGCCACGTTTCGTATTCTTACACTTTCTGCAAATCGATTGGCTCAAGCACAACGAGGCTGGGGGTATCCCGAGCCTATCGAAATCAAACATTGAAAAGATTGAGGTTGCTGTCCCTGAACTAACCGAGCAACAAAAGACCGCCGACTGCCTGACGTCAGTGGACGAGGTGATTGCCGCGCAGGGACGGAAAGTGGAGACGCTGAAGGCGCACAAACGCGGCCTGATGCAGCAGCTTTTCCCCCGCGAAGGCGAAACCCGCCCCCGCCTCCGCTTTCCTGAGTTCAGCAACGCGCCGGAGTGGGAGCAGAAAGCCGGTGGTGTGCTGTTCGAGAATCGAAAAGAGGGGGGTGAGGAGGGGCTACCGATCTATTCGGTAACCGTAAACGACGGCATGATTCCGCGCGCGTCATTTGATCGGGATTTCTACGATATCGAGGATCCTGCAAAAAACAAGAAGGCATGCAAGGGTGACATCGCATACAACATGATGCGGATGTGGCAAGGTGCTCAAGGCGTGGCAGTTGAGGATTGCATGGTCAGCCCCGCATACATCGTCCTGTCGCCTCTTGAAGGCGTTTGCCCGAGCTTCTTCGCCTACCTCTTCAAGCTCCCGCAATCGTTGGAGCTTTTGACCGCGTACTCGCGAGGACTCACCAAAGATCGTCTCCGCCTCTATTTCGACGATTTCGCGCGTATGCCGTTGCGCGTCCCGGGGCATGAAGAGCAGCAACGCATCGCCGACTGCCTCGCCTCCCTCGACGCCCAAATCACCGCCGAATCCCACCAGCTCGCCGCCCTCAAGGCCCACAAGCAGGGCCTGATGCAGCAGCTGTTCCCGCCGCCGGAAGCCATCGTCGCATGAGCGGCCTGATCCTCTACACCACCGAGGACGGCACCAGCCGCATCCAGCTGCGCGCCGACGGGCAGACCGTGTGGCTGACCCAACTGGAAATGGCTGAGCTGTTCCAGACCAGCAAGCAGAACATCGCCAAGCACCTCAAGGCGATTTTTGCCGATGGCGAGCTGCACGCGGATTCAGTGGTCAACCAATGGTTGACAACTGCCGCCGACGGTAAGAACTACCGGGTGGCGCACTACAACCTCGACGCCATCCTGGCCGTGGGCTACCGCGTGCGCACGCCGCGCGGCGTGCAGTTCCGCCAATGGGCCAGCACGGTGCTGACCGAGTACCTGCGCAAGGGCTTCGTGCTGGACGATGAGCGCCTGAAGAATCCGGACGGGCGCCCGGATCACTTCGACGAGATGCTGGCGCGCATCCGCGACATCCGCGCCTCGGAAAAACGTTTCTACCAGAAGGTGCGCGAGCTGTTTGCGCTGAGCGTGGACTACGACAAGAGCGACCGCGCCACGCAGACCTTTTTCGCCACCGTGCAGAACCTGCTGCTGTACGCGGTGACGCAGCAGACCGCCGCCGAACTCATCACCACCCGCGCCAACGACGACGACCCGCACTTCGGCCTGCGCGCATGGCGCGGTGGCCGGGTGCGCAAGCAGGACATCCTGATCGCCAAGAACTACCTGAGCGAGGACGAGATCGACACCCTCAACCGGCTGGTGGTGATCTTTCTGGAAACCGCCGAGCTGCGCGCCAAGCGCCGGCAGGAGACCCCCATGCGCTTCTGGATGGACAACGTGGGCCAGATCATCAGCTCCAACGGCTTTCCCCTGCTGAAGAGTGCCGGCGCCATCAGCCACGAGCAGATGGAAGCGCACACCAGCGAGCGCTATCTCGCCTTCGACGAGCAGCGCAAGCAGCAGGAAGCGCAAGCGGCCGATGCCGCTGACGAGGCCGAACTGGCCGCGCTGGAGAACAGGATCAAGCGGCGGCGGAAAGATGGGAGCGGGGCGTGAGAATGGCTTGCTTCTCAGATCGCCAGCCGCAGCGGCACGAAGCGTGCCGCATGTACGAAGTCCTTGTCGGTCGTGAGCAGGGCGAGATCATGCTCGATGCACAGTTGGGCGATGAGCGCGTCGATCGTGCCAAGCTGCACGCCCTTGCGCCGGCATGTGTTGCGCAGCGTGGCGGCCTGAATGTGGGTGTCGCGCGCGGGATTCAGGAACGGCAACACCTGCAGGCGCTCGATGATGCGGACATGGTCCTTGGGGCCATGGAAGCCCTGCAGGAGTTCCTGCAACACGATACCGGTGATGACAAGGGTGTCTCCATCCATCAGCGCCTTGCGGAGCACTGCAACGGCCGGATGGTCGGCTGGCGTGTCGCGGCGCAGCGCGAGCGACCAGACGCTGGTATCGACAAACAGGCTCACCGGCGGCTGCGCTCGGCCTTGGGATCAAAGCTTGCGTCCCATTCCAGCTGGCCGAGCAGGTCGGCAATGCGCGTCTGCTCACGGCGAGCAATGAATTCCTTCAGCGCCAGGGTGACGGCGGCCTTTTTCGACGGCTCACCACTGACGGCCACGGCACGCTCGATCAGGGCGGGGTCAAGCGCAAGATTGGTCGCCACGGCACATCTCCACACATTTCATTACACACACATGCTACGCCTGGGCACCGGGGCGCGCAACGACAGGGAATCGGCACAGTGACCGAAAACGACCAGAAACAACTCGGCAAGACCCTGTGGGCCGTCGCCGACCAGCTGCGCGGCACCATGGACGCGGACGACTTCCGCGACTACATGCTGTCGTTCCTGTTTCTGCGCTACCTCTCGGACAACTACGAGGCGGCGGCGCGGAAGGAGCTGGGGTCGGACTACCCGGACCCGAATGCCATCGGAAACGGTGGCAAGACGCCGTTGTCGATCTGGTATGCGGAAAATCCTGCGGACGTGACTGCGTTCGAGCAGCAGATGCGGCGCAAGGCGCACTATGTCATCCAGCCCAAGTATCTGTGGGGCCATATCGTCCACTTGGCCAGGACCCAGGACGACACGCTGCTGGACACGCTGCAGGGCGGCTTCAAGTACATCGAGGAAGAATCCTTCCAGAGCCACTTCCAGGGCCTGTTCTCGGAGATCAACCTCGCCTCGGAAAAGCTCGGCCGCACTTATCCCCACCGCAACGCCAAGCTGTGCGCCATCATCAGCGAGATCGCGCGCGGCATGGCGTTGTTCTCCACCGACAGCGACACGCTGGGCGATGCCTATGAATACCTGATCGGCCAGTTCGCGGCAGGCAGTGGCAAGAAGGCGGGCGAGTTCTACACCCCGCAGCAGATCTCCAACATCCTCTCGGCCATCGTCACCCTGGACAGCCAGGAGCCGAAGACTGGCCCGCGCCGCAAGCTCGACAGCGTGTTCGATTTCGCCTGCGGCTCGGGTTCCCTGCTGCTCAACGTGCGCCACCGCATGACCGAAGCCGGCGGCAGCATCGGCCGCATCGTCGGGCAGGAATCCAACATCACCACGTACAACCTCGCGCGCATGAACATGTTGCTGCACGGAGTGAAGGACACCGAGTTCGAAATCTGGCACGGCGACACGCTGAAGAACGACTGGGACTGGCTGCGCGAAACCAATCCGGCGAAGAAGCCGAAGTTCGACGCCGTGGTGGCCAACCCGCCCTTCAGCTACCGCTGGGAGCCGAAGGACGAGGCCAAGGACGATTCGCGCTTCAGGAACCACGGCGTGGCACCGAAAAGCGCCGCCGACTTCGCCTTCCTGCTGCACGGCCTGCACTACCTGAAGGACGACGGCGTGATGGCCATCATCCTGCCGCATGGTGTGCTGTTCCGCGGCGGCAAGGAGGCGGAGATCCGCACCAAGCTGCTCACCGACGGCCATATCGACACGGTGATCGGCCTGCCGGCCAACCTGTTCTATTCCACCGGCATCCCGGTGTGCATCCTGGTGCTGAAGAAGTGCAAGAAGCCGGACGACGTGCTGTTCATCAACGCGGCCGATCACTTCACGAAGGGTAAACGGCAGAACCAGCTGACGGAAGATCACATCCAGAAGATCGTCAGCACATACCAGAACCGGGACGAGCAGGAGCGCTATTCCCGGCGCGTGGCGATGAAGGAGATCGTCGACAACGACTACAACCTCAACATCTCCCGCTACATCAGTACCGCCGAAGCCGAGCAGGATATCGACCTCACGGCCGTGCACGCCGAGCTGGAAGCGATCGAGTCGGCGATCGGCGAGGCGAAGAAACGCCACAACGCCTTTCTCGCGGAGCTGGGGCTGGCGCCTTTGCCTTGAGTTCCGAAACCCGGGTATTTCTTCCAAGACGAAGTGTGATCCTGCCCCCCGAGTTCGACATGTCCCCTCGGAGATGTCGAACTCGGGCGACCCCGCCGAGGTGATCGCGCGCTACAAATCGCTGGCGACATCGAACGGGGCTTCCGGATGCTCCAATCCGAGATCGAGATCGCCCCGATGTTCCACCGCCTGCCCGACCGCATCCGCAACGCCCTGATCTGCTTCATGGCGCTGGTGTTGTACCGCGTGCTGCGCCTGCAGCTCGAAGCCACACATAGCCCCTATTCCCCGGAACGGGCGCTCGAAATCGCCTGCCACATCCAGCTTCACCAGATTCGTATCGCCGGCCAGGGCGCCGCCAGCGGCCTGACCGACCCGAGCCCCGAGCAGCTCGCCTTGTTCGACCAACTTCAACTCGACATCCCCACCAACCTTTCGACGTCGCCCTGTAGTGACAATTTCGATCGCCTGAACATAGGCGAATCAATGGATTGCGCAAAAATATGTCGAACTCGGGTGCCCCCGAACTTCGGATACCGGTCTAAGTGACACGGGAAAGCTCAAACGCATCCGGGCTGAGATAGCCCAAGGTCGAGTGGAGCCGCTGCATCAGCCGGACCACAAATCCGTCATCGTGCGTCTTCATCATCCCTATGCAAGCGGTCGGACTCATGCTGTACGGTCGGCCTGATCTTCCGCCAGTCCCTTCGCAAGTATCTGCAGCACCCAGCTGATGCTTGACTGCAAGCGCGAGCGACGCTGCTCAGTCTTGTGCTCGCGCGTGTCGGGCCTTGAGATCGTATCGGCGAGCCTGACCCAATAGCGCCCGATCGCGCTTCGATAGGACGCGACGTGCCCCGGGCAAGGGACCTTGACCTTGATCTTGCGACCCGTGTGCTTTTCCCGATAGACATGCACTGCCTCGGGCCGCAGATTCGAACTGAGCTGACGCACCTCGGCAACCCACGCCCTCGCCTCATCAGCCGTCATAGCGGCCCAATCGTAGTTGAGCATTTTCGCCTGGACCCAGCGCGTGATGACGGACTTCAGTAGCGGCTGCCTTGCTGGATCCATCGGCAGCAGATGCTGGAGCAATCCAGCCACGGCATCGAGTTCTGCCTGCTGTCGCGGATATCCCTCGAGATTCTCTGCGCCCGGAAGCTCACACAGCCGCTTCAGTGAGAAACGCGTCGGCATTGCCGGTGCCGCCGCACCGGGCACAGGACCCGGGGGCGAGGTTGCCCTCGACTCGAGCAGGACGACCGACATCGGATAGCGCAGCCCGATGCGCCGCACGAGGGCTGCCGGATCCTTCATTTCGATGCGCGTGGCCGTGCTGTAACCAAGCAGGACCAGCAGCTGCGTTGCTTCGTGCCGCGGCGTCCCGAGGCGTCCCTTGTAATGACGTGGACCCTGATCGTAGCGGCCGTGCCAGCAGTGAAGAAAGAGCAGCAGGTCCAGGCAGTGAACGTAGTGCTCGTACGTCGTCAGTTCCGAGCCATGTCCCATCAGCGTCGCGATCGCCGAGCCGCGTCCACTCCGCCGGTGCAATGCGCCCGAGATCGCCGATTCGATCGGGGCCGAATGTTTCATGGCTGCCTTCATCCAGGGCATCAGGTACGGATGCTCCCCAAGCTGCAGATCGGGACTGAGCGCGCCGAACAAGGTCAAGGTCGCCGCACTGTGCCTGAGGTTGTGGGGATGAAGGCGACGATCGCCGGTCACGCGCTCGAGCAGATCGTTGATCTTGCCGATGACTGGATGGGATTCCAGCATCTTGTCCGTCGGCGGATCGCTGCCGAAGAACACGAACTCCTTCAGTTCCCGCCCTGCGACCAGGCGCTGCACGATGGCCTGCTCGCGTGCGTTGAGCGCAAACAGAGGAAGGGTACGGGCGGCATTCGCCGTCTTCAGGCCACGCACCGCGTTGCGGCGAATGCGCAGCAAGTGCACGTCGATGTCCCGGACCTCGAGGCCGAGAATCTCCTTGCGTCGAAGCCCGAGCCGGAACGCCAGCACCCAGAACGCGCGGGTGTGGTCGGCCAGGCGCTCCTCGGGAAAAGCTATCGTGCCATCGCCGATCCTGGCGATGCCACGCGCGAATTCCTCCTCGATGAGGATCCTGCTGCTGATGGCATACGCACCGCCCTCAAGACCCGGCAGGACGACCCGAGGCAGGTCGGGCAGGTGTGCGCCACGCACGTAGCCGTCGAACGAGGCCAGCGCATTCATGATGCGCCCGGTCTGCTGGACTGACCGGCGACTCATCACCACCTCGAGGTAAGCATCCAGCAACTCGTCCTCATCGATTCCTTGCAGGCTGGAGGGCAGGTTTTCCAGCAAGCGGTTCGCCAGCAACCCACGATAATTCCGAACCGAGCCCGCGCTCAGCATCTTGTTTTTGTTCTTGCGCCCGCAGGCGAGATGACGCAACCAGCTGACGACGAGGCGTGCGGTGTCCTGGGCCTCGCCTTGGGCCGTCAGCTTGTCGATCAGGCCATTGAGTTCCTGTTCCCAGGCCGCGCGTGGCGCCGACAGGGCGGCGCGCAGGTCGGCGATCACTCCGTCCTGTTGGTGGTCGCCTTCGAGGAACTGTTCGGCAGCACTGGACTCTTCCTTCTGGTCAATGCCATGCAGGGATGCCTCGTCAGCCGGCAGGGGATCATCGCTTCCGGCATCTTCCGGCTGGAGTAACTGCGCCGGTGCCGCGCCTTCGGGCGCGTGATGGCCGACCAGGCGCAGCCAGGTGCCGATCTCCAGTGATGAGCTCGAGAACTCGCCCTCGGCATACGTTGCGAGAAGCGGCATGCTGTTCACCCGCAATCGCTGGATCTGCGCCTTGCACAGGGCATCGAGGCTATCGAGCCTGACCCGCGATCCGCGCGCCTCGATCACCTTCACCAGCTGCTTGAAGCTTTGCTGCGCAAGCTTCCTGTAGAAGCCCAGTCGCTGGCCCGGCTTGGTGCCCTCGCGCGGTTTCGGAAGCAGATGGGCGATCTCGCGGGCGTGGATCCAGGCGACGAGCGTGGTCGGATCCATGAACAGGCGGCGGCGCTGCAGCACGCCTCTTCCGGATTCCGAAAGCCGGAGATCGACCCAGGCCCAGGCACCAGCCACCCACGGCTTTTCATCGAGCGCCTGCACGGCATGCGCCAGCAGCGCCAATGAACCCTGACCAAGGCGCGTGACCAGCAACGCGATCAGCAGGCCCAGGTGCGTCAACGCCTGCCCGGCTTCGTCGACCGGCTTCCCCGCTTCGGTCGATGGCGCCCTGCCCGGTTCCTCATGGCCTGCTTTCTGAGGCCGCTCGCCCGCCGGCGTCCAGAACGCCTGCATGGAAGGATCCAGCAGACCGTGCTCGAGCGCGCGCTCAAATTGCTGGAGCGCTTCGATCTCGTTGCCTACGGTCGCCGAAACCGCGGACTGCTGGTTCGCCGGGATGCTGAACCTGCGTCGGGGCGTCGACGGGTCCACCTGGGCCATGCGCGCCTGCAGCATCTCGAGCGCCGCCACCCGCCACTCCGCGGGTAGCTTCGGATTCAGGGTCGAACCCATGGCGGCTTCCATTACGCGCGCACCGCTTGCGCTCGATGGGTCGAACAGCACCTCCGGCAGCTGGGCGCGGTTGTCCCTGAGCGCCTGCAGCATCACCTTGTGGGCCTGCTTCTGGAGCTCGGGCGCATCGCGGGGCAATGCGGCCCAGAGCGGATGGATCGCACTCATGGGACGAGCTTGCACGACACGAAGGCCACCGATGCAAGCATCGCTTCGACGGCACCATCCGCAAGTTCGCGCAACCGGCGCATGGGATAGGTCGACAGCCGGTCATGCGGACTGATCTGATGCAGCCAATGCCCCATGAACGCATCGACATCCTCCCCGGGTACGTCGTGGACCTCGCGCAGGTTCGTGCGCGCGAATCGGCGCATCGCGTAGAGCTCGAGCGGGAAGAACGCTTCGACCAGTCCCTTGAAGTGGCTTGGCTGGAAGCGCGCAGGTGCACCGGTCTGTGGATCGATGTACATGAAGAAGATCGGTGCGCGCGCGCGCAGCAGGGGCTTTCGACGCAATGCCTCGAGGTAATCGGCATAACGCAGCAAATGCCGCTCCAGGGTGGGCGGTACCGCGTTGATGCGCCGGTGGTAGTCGGTGCGCGCCTTGTCGAGATAGGTGATCAGGAGCCCTTGTTCCTCGATATCGGCGATATTCCTGATGACCGGCTCGACGACCGGTCGGACGCCCAGGCCAAGCACCATGCCGACCAGTGTGTAGGCGGTGTAGGCGTTGTGTCGCTGCGCGCACGATCCCGAGGCCATGAGTCTCTGCAGTCCCTGCAGCAGTTGCCTCACCGCCTCGACCTTCGGCACGCGCTTCGCACCAAAGCCTGCGGCCATTCCACCCTCATCGGGATTCACACGCAGGGGACGGCGGGATGTCCATGTCGGGTCCCATGCATCCGCGTAGGCCTTCCAGATCCGCGAAGCGGAATAGTGCGCGTAGTGGTGCACCGAAGCGCTGTGCGAGTGGTCCCTGCCGGTGATCTGCCGGGCGATCCCGAGGTCGCCATTGCCCGTGGCCAGGAGCCGGTGGAACAGGAACCCCGCGCACTGCGCCGGCGTGGCATCGGCACGCGGCAGCAGTTCCGAGATGATCGTTCTGGCCGACTTCATGCGGACCTTCGTCAACACCTTGAGGATCTCGCCCTCGTGGCCCAGATCGAAGTGCGCGAGCAGCTTGTGGAATCCGGTCTTGTCATACAGGAAGAGTTGCTGCCACTGGACGCGCTCGACTGACGTCTTCTGCATGTCAGCCCACGCCGGGGGCGGGCTCGGCAGGATCCATTGCTGCGATTCCAGCATGTAGTGGATGCGCTCATGCGGCAAACCGGGACGCGCCGGACCTGCGTGGATCTGCAGCCGGGCCACATCCTCCAGCGACCGGCCAAGCGCCAGGCTTGCGGCAACGCCGACCCATACCTCGCGCATCTCGGACTCGCGCGGCTGCCTGAGCAAGCCCGCGAGCAAGGCCCTCGCCTCCAGCACCGTCAAGCGACCTCTGGACAGTCCGTGCGCCATGTGATGGCGGCGCACGTGTTCGGACACATGCCGGTTCGAGGTGATGGACGCGATCGCAGCTTCGTCGTCCTCAGCACCCTCATCGATCCGGATGGCGACCAGCTCTCCCTCCCCGGATCCTTCCTGCACAGGGATCCACTCCCGCCCGTCCAACTGGATGCGGGCCTCCTCGCGCGCACGCTCCCGCCGGCTTTTCCTTGCACCGTCTCCGCCTTCGGGGGGACTGCCCGCAGCCGTGATGGTCCCGTCACCTGCATCGAGCTCGTCCTCATCGCTCTCTCCATCGGTCGGCATTTCGTCGACGAGCTCAAGCTCGAGGCTCTCCTCGGTGGGTGGCATCGGGGCGATGCACTCGATGCGCAGCCCGTTGTCCATCGAGTCGATCATCAGAACGGCTGGCTGGTATGCGATCCGCAGGTAGCCATCCGGGAACTTGTTGTGCACGACGCTGCGGGAGGCGGTCGAGGTCGTCTTGAAGCTGCCCCGTCATACCGGAGCCCAAGAAGCGATACTTTTCCCGCTACTTGGAGCTCACCATGCAATCGATTCCGCGTCGTATCTATACCGATGATTTCAAGGCCCAGGCGGTGTCCTTGTCC